>NZ_FORX01000017.1:0-101193 GCF_900114115.1 Desulfomicrobium apsheronum
GATTGGAGACCATGAGGCCAATAGACGGGGCTTTCGAGGCGAACGTAAACGGCAGCGCCACAAGAGCGGGAATTGCGGCGGATTCGCCGCCAGAAGATGGTCGGGACTTTGTTATCCAGTATCGGAACGTGCTCAAAGCCAAACCATTTTCGCGGCAGTATCGGGTCTTACCGAGGCCACTCTCCCGCCATTGCTGGACATGCGCCATCCAGCGAGCCGCGCGATTCTGTGCAAACTGAGTTTTCATGAAGACCTCCTTGAATTGGAGGCCCATTATCTCACATGAAAAATTTATGGATAGATGCGGACCTGTGAGCGCTTACTTTTTTTGTGCTCTTTCTCTTACAGGGTCTTTGCGTCTTCTTCCACCTGCTCGATCATCTTGCGCCGTTCTTCAAGTATCCGTTTCGTAAGCTCAGGATCGTGAAGGGCCAGAATCTGGGCGGCCAGCCAGGCCGCATTGCGTGCTCCGACCTTGTCCAGAGCCAGCGTGCCAACAGGAAATACGGGGGGCATCTGAACTGTGGCCAGCAGCGCATCCCAGCCTCCCAGCGAGGAGGCGGAAATTGGTATCCCAAGGACCGGGCGTATCGTTTTGGCCGCCACAGCTCCAGCCAGATGTGCGGCAAGGCCGGCAGCGCAGATAAAGACCTGCACACCGTCTTCCTCCAGTTCCTTGATCAGGCGGGAGGTGCGCTCTGGAGTACGATGCGCTGACGTGATGGTGAAGGTGCAGGAAATCCCCAGTTTTTGCAGAACATCCGCGCAAGGACGCACTGTGCTCTCGTCGGACTTGCTTCCCATGAAAATAGCGACCTGTGGCATCATGACCTCCTTAAGCCCTTGTTGGCGATATCTTTACGATAATAGCTGTTCTCAAAATGGATTTTGTCCACTGCCAAGTAAGCCCGTTCCCGCGCCTGGAGCAGATCGACACCGAGGGCGGTGACACCCAGTACTCGGCCTCCACTGCTGACAGGCACGCCGTCTTGCAACTGCGTGCCGGCCTGAAAGACTTTGACGGATTCAATCTGTTCCGCGTCTTCGATTCCACAGATAGCCATCCCCTTGGGATAGCTTTGCGGGTAGCCCAGCGCGGCCATCACGACACAGCAGCTGGTCTCTGCGTGGAACTCCACCTGTTCGGGAGCAAGGGTGCCGTTTACGCAAGCTAGCATGATTTCGACCAGATCCGATTTGAGTCTGGCCATGAGCGGCTGGCATTCGGGATCTCCGAAGCGAACATTGTACTCCAGAATCATCGGGCCCTGAGCAGTCATCATCAGACCGGCATAGAGCACGCCCTTGAATGGCTGCCCGATAGAAGCCAGATGTTGGGTAATGGGCCGGATGGCCAGATCGGCCATGGCCTGGTAACGCTCCTGGGGTAGAATGGGGGCGGGGCTGTAGGCTCCCATGCCACCGGTGTTGAGGCCGGTGTCGTCGTCCCCGATGCGTTTGTGGTCCTGCAGTGACGGCATGGGTACGATCGTGGTGCCGTCACAAAAAGCCATGAAGGAAGCTTCCTCACCGATCAAGGCCTCTTCGACCACGACGGTTTGTCCGGCCTCTCCAAACACCTGCGTAACCATCATGTCCCGTAGGGCCTCTTCTGCTTCGTCCATGCTCTGGGCGATGACCACGCCTTTTCCTGCAGCCAGGCCGTCCGCCTTGATGACCATGGGCAGGGCGTGCCCGCGTACATATTCAAGGGCCCGTTCATGACTGTCGAAGACCTGAAAGTCTGCTGTCGGCACTCCGGTTTCCCGCATCATGTTTTTGGCGAACGCCTTGGAGCCTTCCAATTGAGCGTCAAAAGTGCACGGGCCGAAACAAGGGATATTCACCGCTTTAAGGGCCTCGTTCAGCCCAAGGACAAGGGGCAGTTCCGGTCCGGCGACGACAAGTCCTATTTGGTTGTCGCGGGCAAAAGCGACAATGCCTTCTATGTCGTTATCCTTGAGGGGGACGTTGGTGCCCAGAAGGGCGGTTCCACCATTGCCCGGCGCAATGAACAATTTGTCCAGAAGTGGGCTTTGACTGATCTTCCATGCCAGGGCGTGTTCCCGTCCACCGGCTCCAACTATAAGAATATTCAAACAATCCTCCTGTGGTCCAATTCTGATGGAAACGAGCGCTCTAGGAGCGGCGTTTAAACAATTTTTCCAGATCGCTTACGCCCCAACGCAGCGCAACCGGGCGGCCATGCGGGCAGTAATTTTTTTCCGGCAGTTTTTGCCAGGATTCGACAAGCGCCATCGCCTCATCCGGGGTGAGGGTGTCTCCGGCCTTGATGGCGGCTTTGCAGGCCATGATAGCCCAGAGATCTTCCATGGAGGTGGCCTTCTCGGTCAGAATGTCCTGCAGAAATTCCTTGGCCTTGGATGGTGTCAGGAGCGCCGGAATGGAATGCAGCATCAGGCGCCCAGGGGCCAGTTCAAGAGAAAACCCGAGTTCATCGAGCTTTGTCCAGATTTCCTGTGCCAGAACCGCCTGCGCGGGATGAAGGGAAATTTCGAGGGGAAGGAGAAGCGGCCGTTTGTCGCCACGCGTGCCTTGGGCGCGCAGCATGTTGAAGAGGACACGTTCGTGGGCCGCGTGCTGGTCGATAAGCGTGATTTCGTTTCGTGCGGCCAGGATCAGGTATGTTTGGGCAAATTGTCCGAGATATCGCACTTCCGACGGCGCGGGAGCTTTTGGATTGCTCTCCGTGTTGGAAGCTGGCTGGAACGCTGGTGCGCTCCCATTTGGGTGATCGGCTTCAGGGAACGCGCCGTCCGGAGTTTCGAAGAGTTTTTGCGCGGCGGCTGAGGATGCAAATTTTTGTGGCCACTGCTGGTCATAGAGGGGGAGGGCCGATCCCGTTTCGGTCTGCGTCTGAATGGGTGCGGAAAAACGAGGTTCCATCACGGGCAAGGCCGTATGTACCTGGCTGACGGAAAGCGGCTGGGAGTGATCAAAGGTCTGCGTCTGGTGGGAATTGCGCTCCAAGGTCAGAAGGACGGCTCTGCGAACGATCCGGAAAATGGAGCCGTCGTCCTGAAAGCGAACTTCGGTTTTGGCCGGGTGCACGTTCACATCGACTTCGTCCGGCGGAATGCGCAGAAAAATGACCGCCTGCGGATACTCCTTGCCAAGAATTCTTCCCCGGTACGCTTCGCGGATGGCGCTCAGGATCGTCTTGTCCTGAACCGGGCGACCGTTGACGTAGATCAGAATGCGGTCCGGGCGGGCCTGGGCCATGGCGGGGTCGCCGACAAGTCCATGAATGGACAGCGGTTCATCCTCATGGCTGACTGCGTGCATGGATTCGACGACCTCTCTCGGCCAGATGGCCGCAAGTCGCTGCGTGACTTCCTGACCTGCCAGGAAGCGGTGTACGCTGCGTTCGGCATTCAGGAATTCAAAATCTACATGGGGGTTGGCAAGGGCGATGCGAGCTACAAGTTCGGCGCATTTGCGTGTCTCGGTGCCCGGTTTTTTTAGAAATTTGAGGCGGGCCGGGACGTTGGAGAAAAGATCGCTGACCTCTATTTCCGTCCCTTGGGGCATGGCGGTTTTGTCCTGACGCACAATGCGCCCATGCAAAACTTCCAAGACCCCGCCATCGCCATCCTGGCGGGCTGAGGCGATGCGAAAGCGGGAGACCGAAGCTATGCTGGGCAGGGCTTCTCCGCGAAAGCCAAAGCTTTTTATGTCCTGTAGATCCTGAAGGTTTTCCAATTTGCTGGTGGCGTGGCGCGTCACGGCAAGTTCAAGCTGATCTTCCGGGATGCCGAATCCGTTGTCGCTGACTTTGATGGATGATTGTCCGCCGTCTCGGATTTGAATGCGGATTCGGGTCGCGCCCGCATCCAGGGAGTTCTCGACAAGTTCCTTCAGGACGCTGGAGGGCCGTTCGACGACTTCGCCGGCCGCGATCTGGTTCTGCAATTCGGGAGGCAGGAGGTGGATCTGTTTTTCCGGATGCATGTCTTAACGACCCAATGATCCCAATTGCGCGAGGATGACACGAAATTCGAAGCGGGAGTCCTCGTCGGTTTGGCTCCATGATGTTTCGGCGGAGAAGCACTGGTGATCATAGCGCAGAGTCAGCCTTTTTTCCAGATCGGTGCTGGCTTCCCAATCGACGCGGTACAAAAAGGCGGCGCTCCATTGGTTGTTTATGGCAATTCCGCCTCCGAAGGAGGCGATACGCTGGCGCTCTTGTTCCTGGCGCAGGTATTCGTCGATCTCTTCCAGAAAATCCAGGCCGAACGAGGCGTACAACAGCTCGTCGTAGTAGGCTGAAAGGGAGTGTTCATGCTCGGTGATCCGGCTTTCGTACGTGGAGAACCACGTCTTGTTGTTCAGGTAAAGCCAGGGATTGATTCTGGTGGTCAGATCCGTAAGCACGTCGGAAAAGGGACGGTTGGGGTACTCGTCCGTGTCGTCGTTCCGTCTTTCTTCGCGAAGGCTGTAGGACTGTTCGAAGCGCAGCCTCGCCATTTCAAAGAAGTCCATCTGCAGACCAGGCTGTCCCTGTTCTTCGGGACTTGGCTGCCATTTTCCGGTTTTGCAGGTGAAAATATTCGTAATGGAGTATTTGAGTTCATTTTTGGCGTCGATTCGATCAGTTTCGTCAAAATAGGGATATTTTTCCTGCTCGTCATAAGGAATATAAGTGTATTCCAGACGCGGCTGAAGAGCATGTTTCAATTTTAGCCATGTAGGAGTTTGTGCATCTTTATCGATACTGTTTTCTTCATTTATGGTAAAAATTTTAGAAAATTCAGTGTAAGCAGTTGTGGAAAAATCAGGAAAAAATCTTGTCTGAGTACTCTTGTCCGTGTCTACATTGTCATCATCGCCTTCAAAGCGCTGGATAAAATAGCTTATGCTGCGAAGGCCTGCTTTCGGTATTATGGATCCGTATTCAAAGTGCATCGGCATGCCGATTATAGGATGAATATCAAATCGGCTGCCTGTAGTTCCGTATTCTCTCCAAAATGAAGCCAGTTGAGAACTTCCTTCAACGGTCAATGGAGTATCAAAAAGCTGCGTCTGGTATAAATGAAGATTGAGTTCAGGAAGTCTCTGCAGCGTGGGATCGAAAGCTCTTTGTTTTTCGGTGAGGTTATTATTGCTGCCGTATTCAAGATTTTGCGTGTATTCCAGAAGTCCTTGGAAGCCTATGTCGCCCCAGTTACGGCTCAGGAGGGCACGGTTGATCCGTAGATTGCTGTCGCTGTCTTCAATGTCGCGTCCAAAATATTGGAGAAAATCGCGGCGGCTTTTGTTGAACCCGGAGTATCCGCGAGAAAATTCACGCAGGTAATCCTGATCAGAAACCATATCCAGATCGAATTTGATATTCCAGTCAGGCTCACCGAGGTAGCCGTCGAATTTGCCGCGCGCCCACCAGCGATTGCGGTTTTCGCGCGCCATGTCGGTGTTGTCGCTGTAAAGCGACTCGCTTTCGGTCTGCTGGTCGTAGAGATAATCGAGCTTCCAGATTCCTTTGCTGTGGATGTCGGGCACCATGCGGTATTCGGCGCCGAGCATCAGGCCCTTGTTGGTCATGAGGTGCGAGTAGAGCGTGACGTCCTGTTCTTCGTCGATGACCTGATAATAGGGCTGGTCGTAGGTGATGCCGAGGCGGTCGCTGGTGCCGATCTCCGGGAGGAGAAAGCCGCTTTGTCTTTTGGTCTTGACGGGTATTACCGCGTACGGCGCGGCAAGGACGGGTTGATCGAGAATCTGAAACCGGGGCGTCCAGAGGTGTGCATAGCCGTCCACCGTGATGTCGCCTCGTGACGACTTGATCGACCAGGCCGGCCGGTCTCCATCGCAGACCGTGATGGTGGCTTCACGAAATTCGTACGTGTCCTGGCCTGTTTTTTTGAGAACCGCGCCTTCAAAATACATATGCGGTTCTTGCATGAATATCCGACCGTTCTTGAGCCATCCGGTATTGGTGTTGAGGTCGAACTCCGCTTCCTCGGCCTTCATGAAATCGCCTTGAAATCTGGCGTCGACATTTCCCTTGAGAAAGACCCATTTCGTGGACTGATAATAACGTGCATAATCGGCACGGATGTAGTCGCTACCCCTGTCCAGCACGACGTTTCCGAATGCTTCAAGATATTGGTTGTCGTGGCTTGCGGCCGTCTTGTCGGCCAGCAGTCGCCAGGACTGAGGAGCTTCGTCCTGCGCAGCGGCTGGGTCAAAGACGGCCAAGGCCAGCAAGGAAGTGACGCAAAGCAGGGAAATGAAGAGAATTCGCAGCTTCATGGATACGCCGTTGGATGGTCGAAAGTTGGTGTGGATGTGGCGGCACAGGTAGCATAAGCGACGCTGGATGCCTAGTCCGAAGTGTGCATGCGGCCCACTGGGGAGTTGACGAATCGCATAATTTGATGGTTGAGACCCGGCAGCAGCAAGGTCGATTAAAGTATTGGATTCATGACCAAGTTTGAGCCACCCCCTTGTCTTATTTTTCACAAACAGCTTGACCTTGAAGGGGAGGTGATTTAAGAACCCCGCAAATCTGTCCTGTTCTTCCAACGCGTTGCGCGGTCAACCGGCAAATAGTATAACACGCTGTGATTTAAGGTATTTATGGAACTACAAAAATTTTTGGCCGACAACCATCACGTCATTTGTGCTCAATGGTCAGAGGCAATCATCAAGACCTATCCTGAAGAGGGCGCCAAGTTTTTTTCCGGCTCTTCCAACCAGTTCGCCAATCCCGTTGGGCATACTTTTCGTAACAACGTCGAGCGTATATATAAGGTACTGCTCAGCGATGCGGACATTGATGAGTGCTCCACCGATCTGGACGGAATCTTGCGCATCAGGGCCGTACAGGGCTTCGCGCCGTCGGTTGCTCTGTGTTTTCTTCCTGCCCTCAAGGAGATAGTTCTCCGGCAGCTTGAGAAGACTTGTCCTGCCCCAGAAGCTAGCGCCATGCTGCATGACTGGAACACTCGTGTCGATAGGCTGACAATGCTCGGATTTGATCTTTACATGAATTGCAGAGAGCTTCTTTGGAAGCAAAAAGCGAATCAGTTATATAGTAGAACTCATAAATTGCTTGAGAGGGCTAATTTATTGAAAGACGAGGAGGTAGCGGGGTAGTGTCCGTTAAGTATATTTTTTGTGTTAACCCTTTAGCGAGGTAAAAGGTACATGAAAGCTCTTTACTCCCTTTTCCTGGTCTTTGCCCTCGCGGCATTAGCCCTAGTGGGCGCCGGGGCGTTGGGTATGGAAAAAGCCTTTGGGCTGTACATACCCTTCCTGGCAGTCGCGGTTTTTGTGGTGGGATTCTGTATGAGAGTTGTGGATTGGGGGAAATCGGCTGTGCCGTTTTGTATCCCTACTACATGCGGCCAGCAGGAATCCCTGCCATGGATCAAGCAGAGCACCATCGAAAATCCATCCACCACGGGCGGCGTCGTGATGCGGATGCTTTTGGAAGTGTTGTTGTTCAGGTCGCTGTTTCGCAATACCAAGGTTGATCTGCAGGAAGGTACAAAGGTTACCTACAGTTCAAGCAAATGGTTGTGGCTTGGCGCCCTGGCTTTCCACTATTCCTTTTTGATCATCGTCCTGCGGCATATGCGCTTTTTCACAGAGCCGGTGCCGGGCATTATCGCCGGCATTGAAGCCATGGACAGCATGCTGCAGATCGGCGCTCCGACGCTCTATCTTACCGACGTCGTGTTTGTCGCCGCAGTGACCTACCTTTTTGTGCGCCGCGTAGTGGTTCCCCAGATCCGTTACATATCTTTGGTGCAGGATTACTTTCCGTTGTTCCTGATTCTCGGCATCGCCTTTTCGGGAATTTTCATGCGGTATTTCGCCAAGGTCGACATCATTTCCGTCAAGCAGTTGGCCATGGGTCTGGTGACATTTTCCTGGGTCGTTCCGGAAGGGATCGGGGTGATGTTCTACATCCACATGTTCCTGGTCTCCGTCCTCTTGGCCTATTTTCCGCTCAGCAAACTCATGCACATGGGCGGCGTGTTCCTTTCGCCCACGCGCAACATGAACTGTGCTTCCAGAAAGTTCAGGCACGTCAACCCCTGGAAGTTCGAGAACGTTCATTATCACACATATGAAGAATACGAGGACGAATTCCGTGAGAAGATGGTCGATAAGGATCTTCCCGTGGACAAGCCTCTAGCAGAAGGAGCCGAGTAATGTCTGATCTGCCACGCCCTGAAGCGCTTTTTGCGAATATCGACTACACTCCGCCCAAGGCGGACTGGATGGACGTGCCGGTGGAGATCAAACCCGGCCGGTACTGTTACGCAGCCAACCCGGACAGCGTGAACTACTTGAGCCTGCCTCATGCCCGCAAGTGGAATCCTCTCGACGACGACTGGAAACTCCCGGAGAACTGGCAGGAAATCATCTTCAACGGCCTGCGCGAACGTCTGCAGAAGTATCGCTCGTTCAAGATCTTCATGGACATCTGCGTGCGTTGCGGCGCTTGCGCGGACAAATGTCATTTCTTCATCGGGTCCGGTGATCCGAAGAACATGCCGGTGCTGCGCGCAGAGTTGCTGCGTTCCGTCTATCGCGGCGAATTCACGACCTTCGGTAAGATCCTTGGCCGGTTCGCCGGTGGGCGCAAGCTGACTCCCGAAGTCCTCAAGGAATGGTGGTACTATTTCTTCCAGTGTTCCGAGTGTCGCCGCTGTTCGGTCTTCTGTCCCTACGGCATTGATACCGCCGAGGTGACCATCATCGGCCGCGAGCTCCTGAACCTGCTCGGCCTCAACATCGACTGGATCGCCACCCCGGTGGCCAATTGCTACCGCACGGGCAACCATCTCGGCATCCAGCCGCACGCTTTCTTCGACATGATCGACTTTTTCTGTGACGACATCGAAGATATCACCGGTATCCGTCCAGAGCCTTCGTTCAACAAGAAGGGCGCCGACATTCTCTTTATCACCCCCTCCGGAGACGTTTTCGCCGATCCGGGTACCTATACCTGCATGGGTTATCTCATGCTGTTCGAGTACCTGAAGCGCGAATACGGTCTGGACGTGACCTGGTCCACATACGCTTCCGAGGGCGGAAACTTTGGTTTCTTCACCTCCCACGAAACCATGAAACGCCTCAACTCCAAGATGTACATGGAAGCCGACCGCTTGGGCGTGAAATGGATTCTTGGCGGCGAATGCGGCCACATGTGGCGCGTTATCCATCAGTACATGGACACGCTGAACGGGCCCGAATTCCAGCATTCGCGCATGGAAGTGCCCTCCAATCCGATTACCGGTACGGTGTTCAAGAATGCCGCCAGCACCAAGATGGTCCACATTGCCGAATTCACGGCGGATCTGATCAAGCACGGCAAGCTCAATCTGAACAAGAAGCGCAACGCCAACATCCACCTGACCTGGCATGACTCCTGTAACCCCGCTCGCGGCATGGGTCTTCTCGACGAACCCCGTTTCGTGGCCAAGAGCGTTGTCGAGAAGTTCACCGAAATGCCTGAGGGCACCATCCGCGAGCAGACCTTCTGCTGCGGTGGCGGCGCCGGCCTGAACGCCGGTGAGAACGACGAATTGCGCATGATGGGCGGACTGCCTCGCGCCAATGCCGTCAAGTATGTCCATGACAAACACGGCGTGAACATGCTCGGATGCGTCTGCGCCATCGACCGGGCTGTACTGCCCAATTCCATGCAGTACTGGGTACCGGAAGTCGATGTTTGCGGCTTGCATGAACTTGTTGCCAATGCCCTGGTCTTTCCTGGTGAAAAGGAACGCGAAACCGATCTGCGCGGTGAAGACCTGCCCGGGATGGAGGATGAATAATGTACGACAAGAATAAAATTCTGATCGGTCTTGCCGTGTTCGTGGTCTTCATGACCTATCCGTTTTGGAACAACATCGGCAGTGCCGCATATCAAAGACCCGAGTTGGAAAAGCCCAAGAACGCCAAGGACTGTGTGGAAAGCGTCGAATTCATGCGCGCCGAGCACATGGCCATGCTCAACGAATGGCGTGATGAAGTCGTCCGCGGTGGGGAGCATGAATACCACTCCACGGCCAATCATCAGGTTTTTCAGAAGAGTCTGAGCAAGACTTGCATGAAGTGCCATGAGAACAAGGATCAGTTCTGCGACAAATGCCATGCGACCGTTTCGGTGAACCCCTACTGCTGGGATTGTCATGTTGATCCGAAGGGGGAAAACAAATGAAAACTTTGCGTAGAGACTTCTTGAAGATCGCTGCGGTGGCGGCTTTGGGCTGGGGAGTCCGTCCTGCCTCCGAGCTGTTGGCTGCCGGAGGAGGGACGGCAAGAGAAGGATTGCTTTTTGCATCCCGGCATTCTGTTCACTCCGGTCCCAATGCCCTCAAGGCCTCCCGTTGGGCCATGGTCATCGACACCGCCAAATTGACCGATGAGATAATTGCGGATGTGACAAACGTTTGCCACACTACGCATAATGTTCCGAATATTCCCGGTAATCAGAACCTTAAGTGGATCTGGGAAACATCAATGGAACATCTCTTTCTGGACAACCATCACGAATATCAGCCTGAAGCCGGAGCCAAGTCGGCCCTGGCCTTATGCAACCATTGCGATAATCCCCCCTGTGTGCGGGTTTGTCCCACAAAGGCCACTTTCCAGCGTGAAGACGGCATCGTCATGATGGATTTTCATCGCTGTATCGGCTGTCGTTACTGCATGGCCGGATGCCCCTACGGTTCGAGAAGCTTCAACTTCAGGGATCCGCGTCCGTTCATTGAAAAGATTGATCTTGATTACCCCACCCGTACCAAGGGCGTGGTCGAGAAGTGTGAATTCTGTGCCGAGCGCTTGGCTGAAGGAAAAATGCCTTCGTGCGTTGAAGTCTCCGCAGGGGCCATTACTTTCGGGGACTTGGATGACCCCGAATCCAATGTTCGCCAGTTGCTAGCTGAGCGCTTTTCCATCAGGCGCAGCCCGTACCTTGGAACCAAACCTTGTGTTTACTATCTCGTGTAAGGGGTAAGTCATGCTTGAAAAAGCCATAAATGGATCAAAAATTTATTGGGGTTGGATAGCCTTTTTGCTCCTGCTGATGAGCATCGGGGCTGCTTGTTATTGGCAACAGCTCTCGCACGGTCTGACAATCACGGGTATGAGCCGTGATGTCTCCTGGGGATTTTACATCGCGCAGTTCACCTTTCTGGTCGGCGTGGCTGCTTCCGCCGTCATGCTGGTGATTCCGAAATACCTTCACAACTACCAGAAGTTCGGCAAGATTCTCATTCTTGGTGAGTTCAACGCCGTGGCCATGGTCATTCTGTGCCTGCTGTTCATTGTCGCCGACCTCGGTTCGCCGCAGCGTCTGATGAACGTGCTGCTTCATCCCACACCCAACTCCGTGTTGTTTTGGGACATGGTGGTTCTGAACGGCTATCTGCTCATCAACATACTTGTGGGCTGGGTTACCCTTGAGGCCGAGCGCAAACAGGTCGCTCCCCCCAAGTGGATCAAGTTCTTCATCTATCTGTCCATTCCTTGGGCTGTTTCCATCCATACGGTCACGGCCTTCCTGTATTGCGGTCTGCCTGGCCGCGGTTACTGGCTGACCGCCGTGCTGGCCGCACGCTTCCTGGCATCTGCCTTCGCCGCGGGCCCCGCATTCCTGATTCTGGTGACGTATATCGCCAAGATCTTTACCGGCTTTGATCCCGGCAAGGGCGTACTGTCCACGCTTGGAAAGACGGTGGTCTACGCCATGTGCGTGAACCTCTTTCTGCTCCTGTGCGAAGTGTTCACGGTTTTCTACAGCCAGATTCCTTCGCACATGGCTCACCTTCAGTACCTGTTCGTCGGCTATCACGGACACGGCGTGCTGGTGCCTTGGATGTGGTCGGCGATGATCATGGCTGTTGTCGGCATCCTTATCCTGATCGTTCCCAAGAACAGGGAGCAGGACAACCTGCTGATCATCGGCTGTCTGCTTATTTTTATCGGCGCTTGGATCGACAAGGGCCTGGGAATGATCGGCGGCGGCTTTGTGCCGAACCCGTTGCATGAGATTACGGAATACGTGCCCAGTCAGCTGGAGCTTGGCGTATCCCTAGGCATCTACGCCACGGGCTTCCTGGTTCTGACCATCCTCTACAAAGTCGCGATCGGCGTTAAGCAGGAAATCGAATAACAAGATAATCGCGGGCGTTATTTTTAGCGCCCGCGTTTCTTATTCCTTGAAATTAAAGGATTATTTCCCTTTGTCATCAAGGTCGCTATTTAGGTTTACAGCCTTTTTGAAGGTGTGTAAGGGTCCCTTATTCAACCCGCATAAGCGGGAATTAAAAAGAATTTTGGAGGTTGATCATGGGTTATTCGGTTATCGTCGACAGCGACAAGTGCATCGGTTGTGGCGAATGTGTGGATGTTTGCCCTGTTGAAGTGTATGAGCTTCAGAATGGCAAGGCCGTCCCAGTGAACGAAGAGGAATGTCTTGGTTGCGAATCCTGCATCGAAGTTTGCGAGCAGAACGCCATCACAATCGAAGAGAACTAGGTCTTTTTTTTATGGCAGGCCCTGCCGGGGCCTGCCAGTTACCTCCGGCAATTTCAATTTTGAACTTCGCGCTGCGCCCGGCACGAAGTACTTTATCCCAAGTCCCTTTTTTTTCCATGTAATCGACATTTCTGCGGGATTGAACGTATCCCAGCGAGGGAATTTCTCCATGAATCTGGATTTATCGCAATTTTTCACGGAATATGAATCGCTTGTGGCTCAAGTCGATGCCGTCTTTCAAAAGGTTTCGGGCAATTTCGCCTCTGAAGTGCGTTGCAAGGAAGGATGCAGCGATTGTTGTCACGCTCTTTTCGATGTGACGCTGATCGAGGCCATGTATCTCAATCACAAATTTTCCGAGCTTGATGAAATCCGCAGGAATGAAATTCTGATCGAAGCCGACAAGGCTGACCGCAAGGCGTATGTCCTCAAGAAAAAGGTTTCGAAAGAGGCCGGTGAAGTCGATCATTCCGAGATTCTGCTCCGGACCGCCAAGGAGCGCCTTCGTTGTCCGCTTCTTGATTCCGCGGACAAGTGCGCTCTTTACCCTTACCGTCCCATAACGTGCCGGATTTACGGCATTCCGCTTGATATCGGCGGTAAATCCCATACTTGCGGCTTGTCGGGTTTCGAACCCGGTCGCCCCTATCCAGCCGTGAAGCTTGAGCGTATTCAGGACATGCTTCTGTCGCTCAGTAACCGGGTTCTGGATTCCGTTGGATCCCAGTATGCCGATTTCCGCCTGATGCATGTGCCTGTCTCCACGGCGCTCATGACGGTTTATTCCGATGAATTTTTTGGCACTGGCGGTGTCCAGCCCGAGGCCCCCGCAGAACGGGGAGCTTCTGAACCCGGAGGCAAAGATGCATAGACCCATGAACATGACTGACGAGCACGAGGCGCAGAAGAAGGCCATCTATGAGAAAATGGCTCCACGCAGGCGCAAGTTCGTGGATCGGATAGGTTACGATCGCTGGAATCCTTTTGCCGAGCCAAAGGAACCGATCGAATGGCGGACCGATGGAACAAAGCGCACGACTCAGCAGCTTGTGCGTGAATATCTGCAGAATCATGCCCCTGAAAAGTACAGCAATGCCTACGGGCAGGGCGTTCTTGAAATGTGTTTGGGCATGGTGAACGGTGATGAGCGATATATTGGAATGTTTGAATTTTCCAGATGGTATGCTGCAGAACTTGAAAAGCATAATATCGATATCAACGACTATATGCCCTAGGTAGGTACTTATGAAACAAAGAGCTGATTATGGTCCTAAAAGTGTCGATGCATTAAAGGCCGCATTGCAAGATAATCCGGATTCTGCTGCGCTTCTCTATAATCTGGGCGTTTCCCTGGTTGCTGACCGGAACCTGGCTGAAGCAAAGAAAGCATTTCAAGAAGTGCTTGCGCTGGAGCCGAACATCGCGGAAGCTTATGTGCAGCTTGGTGGTTTGGCAATGCACGATGGAGATCTTGATGAATGTCTCAAGATGAACAAAAAAGCTGCCGAAGTACGGCCGCGTTTTGCTGTTCCGTGGGGAAATATCGGATTTGTGCATATGCAGCAGCAAAATCCGGATAAGGCTGTGAAGGCGCTTAAAAAAGCATTGAGCTTTGATCCGCAATTCATCCAGGCTCATACTACGCTTGGCAGTGCCTATCTTGCACTTGGCGATCCGGACGGATGCATCATGCAATGCTCAAAAGCCCTCGAGATCGAACCGATGTTTGGTCCTGCCTACAACAACATAGGTCTTGCCTATCTTGACAAGGGCGAACCCAAGAAGGCGATCATGTATTTCGACAAGGCTGTAGAAACGGGGTTTGAGGTTGAAGCTCAAGTGCTTGAAGAAATCAAGCAGTACCGTTAAGCCAAGCCCAGACTGGGTTGAACGAAATACCGGTTGACAAAACGGCGGCATTGTACGAAGATTCACGAGCATCAATTTTTCAGAACTAGCTGAAATTGTTAAGAGGTTGAGGGTCGCGCAGTAGTTTAATACCAGCGCGATGACTGTGCACGGTCTAATCTTTTTAAGGAGGATGTGTAATGGCTAAACATGCGACCCCGTTGCTGGATCAGCTTCAGAGCGGTCCGTGGCCGAGTTTTGTGGCGGACATCAAGGAGGAAGCCGAGAGACGTCATAAAAACGTGAATAACGTGGAATACCAGATTCCTGTTGACGTTTGCGATGACCTTCTCGGAATCCTGGAACTGTCCTATAAGGACGGCACCACTCACTGGAAGCACGGCGGCATCGTCGGCGTTTTCGGTTATGGCGGCGGCGTAATCGGTCGTTATTGTGACCAGCCCCAGATGTTCCCCGGCGTTGCTCATTTTCATACCATTCGTGTCGCTCAGCCCGCGGGCATGTACTACACGACTGATTTCCTGAAGCAGCTCTGCGACCTGTGGGACATGCGTGGATCCGGTTTGACCAATATGCATGGCGCCACCGGCGACATCGTGTTGCTGGGAACGACCACTCCTCAGCTGGAAGAATTCTACTTTGAGCTGACCCACAAAATGAACAACGACTTGGGTGGTTCCGGTTCCAACCTGCGTACCCCCGCTTCCTGTCTTGGTGACTCCCGTTGCGAATGGGCTTGTTACGACGCTCAGGAACTGTGCTACCAGATGACTCAGGAATACCAGGACGAACTGCATCGCCCTGCTTTCCCCTACAAGTTCAAATTCAAGTTTGATGGTTGCCCGAATGGTTGCGTGGCTTCCATCGCTCGTTCCGACATGTCCTTCATCGGTACATGGCGCGACGACATCCGCATCGACCAGGAAGCTGTCGCCGCTTATGTCGGTGGCGAAATCCAGCCTAACGGCGGCGCGCATTCCGGCAAGGATTGGGGAGCCTTTGACATCCAGAAGGAAGTCATCGACCTGTGTCCCACCGAATGCATGTGGATGGAAGATGGCAAGCTGCAGATCAACAACCGCGAATGTACCCGTTGCATGCACTGTCTGAACGTCATGCCCCGCGCACTGCGCATCGGCAATGACCGCGGTCTTTCCATCCTGGTCGGCGCCAAGGCTCCGATTCTCGATGGCGCCCAGATGGGTTCCCTGCTCGTGCCCTTCATCAAGGTCGAAGAGCCCTACGACGAGATCAAGGAAATCATCGAAGGTATCTGGGAATGGTGGATGGAAGAAGGCAAGAACCGTGAGCGTCTTGGTGAGCTCATCAAGCGTCAGGGCCTGGCCAAGGCCATCGCCGCTGTTGGCCTGACTCCTGTGCCTCAGCATGTTATGGAACCCCGTCACAACCCGTACATCTTCTGGAAGGAAGAGGACGTTGAAGGCGGCTGGGATCGCGACATCGCGGATTACCGTAAACACCATCAGAGATAAGAAGGGGGTTGAAAATGGCTTTTGTTTCTTCCGGATACAATCCCGAAAAACCAATGGAAAACAGGATTTCGGACATCGGCCCCCGCCATGCTTCCGACTTCTTTCCTCCGGTCATTGCCAAGAACAAAGGGCAGTGGCTGTGGCACGAAATCTGTGAACCCGGCATCCTGATGCACAAGGCCGAGAGCGGCGACGAAGTCTACACTGTTCGTTGCGGCGGCGCTCGTCTGATGTCCATCGGCCACATTCGCGAAATCTGCGAAATCGCCGACAAGTTCTGCGGTGGGCATCTGCGCTTCACCACTCGTAACAACATTGAGTTCATGGTTACCACTCTTGATGAAGCCAAGAAGCTCAAAGAATACTTGAACGCCCAGAAGTTCGACGGTGGCAGCTTCAAGTTCCCCGTTGGCGGCACCGGCGCCGGCATCACCAACATCGTTCATACCCAGGGTTGGGTCCACTGCCACACCCCTGCAACGGACGCTTCCGGTACGGTCAAGGTCGTTCTGGATGAACTCTTCGAAGAGTTCGGCCAGATGCGCATGCCTGCCCAGGTCCGCATCTCCATGGCTTGCTGTCTGAACATGTGCGGCGCCGTACACTGCTCCGACATCGCAATCCTTGGTTATCACCGCAAGCCTCCGGTCATCGACCACGAGTGGCTGGACAACCTGTGCGAAATTCCGTTGGCCGTTGCCGCCTGCCCCGTAGGCGCCATCCGTCCGACCAAGAAGGAAATCGTCACTGAAGCCGGTGAGACCAAGACCGTGAACACCGTTGCCATCAAGAACGAGCGCTGCATGTTCTGCGGTAACTGCTACACCATGTGTCCGTCTCTGCCCCTGTCCGACCAGACTGGTGACGGCCTGGTCATCATGGCCGGCGGCAAGGTTTCCAACCGCATCAGCAATCCCAAGTTCTCCAAGGTCGTCGTGGCCTTCATTCCCAACGAACCGCCTCGCTGGCCCAAACTGGCCAAGACCATCCGCCAGATCGTCGAAGCCTATGCTGCCGACGCCCGCAAGTACGAGCGTGTTGGTGACTGGGCTGAGCGCATTGGTTGGGAGCGTTTCTTCGAGAAGTGCGGACTGGATTTCTCCGAGCACATGATTGATGACTTCCGTGATCCTGCGTACTACACTTGGCGCCAGACCACGAACTTCAAGTTCTAAACTGGTCGCTGAGAACCGACAACCTATAGGGCCGACGCAAGTCGGCCCTAAACCATAAGAGAGGCGAGCATGGCAGATCCTAAAGAGATCGTGTTGGAGTACATCCAGTCCAAGTCCAAGCAGAAATCGAAGTTTTACTTCAATGACTTGGCCGCTCTTTTTCCCGATATGAAGATGCGCGAAGCCAAAAAAGTAATCAACCAGCTTGTGTCTGAAGGTGTTCTTGAATACTGGTCCAGCGGCAGCACCACCATGTACGGTGTTCCTGGCGCTGGAAAGCAGGCACACACAGAAGGCGAAGATTAAGATTTCCTGATGCCTGCCTCTTCACTGACGTGTCCTCGGATACTTGTTGCCGGCCTTGGTGGCGGTTCCGGCAAGACTATCGTCAGCTTGGGGCTGGCTCGCGCCTTCACAGAGCAAGGTCTGACAGTTCAGGCCTTCAAGAAGGGTCCAGATTATATTGATGCCAAGTGGCTAGGATTAGCCAGTCGGAGCATCACAAGCAATCTGGATCCTTTTTTATTGTCTTCCGAAGTGCTTCGGAACCTTTTTTGGTCCAGGGCGCAAAGCTTTGACCTGGCCTTGCTTGAAGGCAACCGGGGACTTTACGACGGCAAGGATGTGCTCGGGTCCTGTTCATCCGCTGAACTCGCCAAATCCCTCAAATGTCCTGTCATTATCGTAGCCGATTGCACCAAGGTGACGCGGACCATGGCCGCCATCATTCTTGGCCTGACCATGTTCGACCCCGAAGTGGATATCCGGGGCGTGATCCTGAACCGGACCGCTGGCGGCAGGCATCAAAAGATCCTGCGGCAATCCATCGAGAAGTATACCGATGTGCAGGTACTTGGCGTTCTGCCGAAGCTTCCTGACAATCCCATCCCTGAACGGCACATGGGACTCATCTCCGATGCCGAATACAGCCGGGATCCTTTTTCAGAGCTTGCCGCCTTTTTGCGCACTCATGCCGACCTTGAAGCCTGCCTGAATATCGCCCGCCAGGCTCCTGCCGTCGAGATGGATCTGGCTCCGCTTTATTCAACGTCTCGAACGCTCGCTCCTGTGCGCATCGGTGTCGCCCGCGATGCCGCGCTATGGTTCTATTACCAGGAAAATTTCGATGCCCTGCGCCATGCCGGAGCCGAATTGGTTGAATTCAGTCTTCTGGCAGACCACGAGATTCCCGCCGTTGATGCCGTTTACATGGGGGGTGGGTTTCCCGAAACTTTGGCGGAGGGTTTGACTCAAAACACTTCCATGCGAAAGTCAGTCAGAGAGCATGTCCTTGGCGGCATGCCGCTTTATGCCGAATGCGGCGGACTGATGTACTTGAGTCGAGAGCTCCAGTACGAGGGTGTCTCCTACCCCATGGCTGATGTTTTTCCCCTGGACACCAAGGTTTTCAAAAAGCCGCAGGGGCACGGGTACACGAGCGCTCTCATAGCCTCTCCAAATCCGTTCTATCCGCTCCAAGCCCGGCTGACCGGACATGAATTTCATTATTCCCGCTGCGTGGACACCAGTGGCATAGAATCCTTTGTTTTTCAGATTGAACTCGGACAGGGCATGGCCAAGGGGCACGATGGCGTTTTGCATCGAAATTGCCTGGCGGGCTATACGCACATGCACGCCCTTGGGAATCCGCTCTGGGCCGGGAATTTCGTTTCAGCCGCCAGGATTTACAGGGATTGCCGCAACGCCGGACGAGCGTGTCCTGATATCAGACTGAAATAGTCCTCTTGACGTTTCTAGTAATTGTTATTAATAATCCATCTCAAGAGAAACGGAGGTGAATTATGGGACAGTTAAGAGCTTTCAAGGACCTGATAATCGATTGGGAAATGACCCCTGAAGATGCGGTCGCCATTTATCTGGAATGGGGAAACAACGGTTATCGTGGTGGCTACCAGTACGCGGTCAAGGGAAAGGAAGATCATTCTCACTACTTTGTCGTGAATACTTGGGATGAAAAGCCGATAGTAACCCTTTTGTACCGCAACTCCGATGGAGCCGACGAACTGGCCGTGTTGCCGCTTCCCGAGAAACTGGCCGACAAGTTCATGAAGGGCGTGTACAACCACAAGGGCATTTATCCCGTCAACGCTGATGTGAAGCAGTGGCTTGAGAGTGAACTCTACAACTAGCTACTGAAGCCATCTCGCAAATATCCTCGAAAAGCCGGCAAGTCCGGCTTTTCGCTTTTCCGGGGCATTGACTGTTTTGGTCATGGGGCTATCAGAATGAAGCAGACGACGATGGGAGCTGTGAGACTGGTTTGCTGGGTGTTGAGCTGATCTTAAGACCGTGGAGAAAAAATGACGTTGAGTACATGTCGGCGATGCGGAACATGTTGTGAAAAGGGCGGGCCCGCTCTGCACGAGGCGGATAAGGGATTGCTTGAGCACATTCCCATGAAGGATGTCGTATGCCTGAGGCGAGGGGAATTGGCTTTTGATCCACGGACACAGTCCTTGCAGCCTTTGCCTTTGGAATTGATGAAGATTCGCGGGAAAGGCGCGGGCTGGGAGTGCGTGTATTTCCTGCCCCGGGAAAAGTCGTGCTCGGTGTACGGCCATAGGCCTCTTGAATGCAGGTCTCTTTTTTGTGCCGACACCGATGCGATTCACAAGGCCATGGCCGAGCCGACTTTGACCCGCGAAGACATCGTTCAAAAGGGATCGGGGCTTTGGACCTGCATCGAAGAACATGAAAACAGTTTTTCCGTGACCGAGGCTCTTGGCCTGGCCAAGGCCGAACAAGATTGCGCGGGCGCCATCTGTTCCGAGCTGGACGACCTGATCAGACGGGAGATCCATTTCCGGCGGGTTCTTGCCGAAAAGGTGGGGGCCAAGGATGAGGATTTATGGGCGTATTTCGGACGCCCTCTTTGGCTTGCGCTTTTACCGTTGAACCCTGAATTTTCGCGTTATGATCAAGTCTGAAATTTTGTGTCAAATTGTTGACTTGATTGGGCCGGGTATTATCTATTCGCGTACATTACGAGCATAAGGAGTGGTACAGCTTTGGAATATAAAGATTATTACAATCTGCTCGGAGTGGCCAAGGGTGCAAGCCAGGAAGAGATAAGCAAGGCTTTCAAGAAGCTTGCCCGAAAATATCATCCCGACTTGAACCCCAGCGATCCCGCAGCCGAAGGCAAGTTCAAGGAAATCAACGAAGCCTACGAAGTCTTGAAGGATCCGGAAAAGCGCAAGCTTTACGATTCGCTTGGACCAAACTGGAAGGAGGGGCAGAATTTTCAGCCGCCTCCGGGGTATGAGAATTTCCAGTTCCGCTCCGGCGGATTCGGCGGAGAGGGCTTCAGCGATTTTTTTGAAACGATTTTTGGTCAGGCCGGAGGTTTTGGCCAGTCCGGGGGCTTTGGGAGTCGCTTTGGCGGCGATCCTTTCGGGCGCTCCATGCGCAGCAAGGGCCGCGACGCTGAGGTGCGCCTGACCCTGAGCATGGAAGAAGCCTATCGCGGCGGTCCCAAGACCATCACCCTGCAGGAGCAGGTTCGCGGTGCCGACGGCATGCCGCACCTGCAGTCCAAGACCCTGGAGGTCAATATCCCGGCGGGTGTGAAGGATGGCGCCAAGATCCGCCTCTCCGGCCAGGGGTCGCCGGGTTCCGGCGGCGGCCCGGCAGGCGACCTGTTGTTGCAAGTCTCCATAGCCGAGCATCCCCTGTTTCGTCTCGAAGGCGTGAACGTGATCTATGATCTGCGTCTGGCGCCCTGGGAGGCCGTGCTTGGCTGCTCGGTACGCATCCCGACCCTGGACGGCCCCGTGGACATGAACATTCCGGCGGGCCTGAGCAGCGGTCAGAAGTTGCGTTTGGCCGGCAAGGGGCTGGGCAAGGGCGCGAGTCAGGGAGACCAGTTCGTGCGCATAGTCATCCGGTCCCCCAAGACATTGACGGATCGGGAACGCGAACTCTGGGACGAACTGTCCGCAATATCCACATTTCAGGCCAGGTAGGAGCAGGGAATGACACTTGTGCAGATTCACGAACATGGGCTTCCGGCAACTTCCGAGCGCATCGGCACCAGGGAGTTTCTGGAACTGACCGGCCTTACCGAAGCCACACTTTTGGAACTTGTACGCATGGAGTGGATAGTGCCATCCACAACGGCCCAGCAGGAATTTCTGTTTGTGCGCATGGATGTGCTGCGTGGTCGAAAGTACAGGCGGCTGTGCGCCGATTTCGAGCTGAGCCCTGTGGCGGGCGTCATCATTGTCGACCTGCTGGAACGCATCGATCATTTGGAAGAGCGATTGCGCGGTCTGTCGAACCGGATTTGACTGCGCGGATATAAGGAGGATTCTTATGGATCTTGGCAAATTCACGCAAAAATCACAGCAGGCAGTGGCCGAGGCCCAGGCCGTGGCCATTCGTCTGGGGCATCAGCAGGTTGATGCGGATCATCTGTTCCGCGCCCTGGTCGATCAGGAGAATGGACTGGTCCCGCGCCTTTTGGAAAGGGCCGGATACGATGTACGTGCCCTGACTGCCGCCCTGGACCAGGAACTGGGCAAGATGCCGCGTGTCAGCGGCCCCGGAGCCCAGCCCGGACAGATATACGTCACCCAGCGCATGAACGAGGTCATGCTCGCGGCCCAGGACTTGGCCAAAAAGATGCAGGACGAATACGTCAGCGTGGAGCACGTCTTGCTGGCCATTCTGGAGAAACCCGGAACGGGACCCAGCGCCGTGGTACTGCGCCAGTTCGGACTGACCAAGGACAAGATTCTGGCCGTGCTGGCAGAGGTGCGCGGCAATCAGCGGGTCACATCGGACAACCCCGAGGAGACCTACGACGCGCTCAAGAAATACGGCCGCGATTTGGTCGATGACGCTCGCAAGGGCAGACTTGACCCCGTCATTGGTCGCGATTCCGAGATTCGGCGCTGCATTCGCATTCTGTCCCGCCGCACCAAGAACAACCCGGTCATGATCGGCGAGGCCGGTGTCGGCAAGACGGCCATCGTCGAGGGCCTGGCCCAGCGCATCCTGAACAAGGACGTGCCCGAGGGGCTCAAGGACAAGACCGTCTTCGCCCTCGACATGGGCGCGCTCATCGCCGGGGCCAAGTATCGCGGCGAATTCGAGGAGCGGCTCAAGGCCGTTTTGAAGGAGGTACAGAAGTCCGAAGGGCGCGTCATCCTCTTCATCGACGAGCTGCACACCATTGTCGGCGCGGGCAAGACGGAAGGCGCCATGGATGCGGGCAATCTTTTGAAGCCCATGCTGGCGCGCGGCGAGCTGCACTGCATCGGCGCGACCACTCTCGACGAATACCGCAAATACATCGAGAAGGACCCGGCTCTGGAACGCCGCTTCCAGCCCGTGCTGGTGGAAGAACCAAGCGTCGAGGACGCCATCTCAATCCTGCGCGGCCTGCGGGAGCGCTTCGAGGTCCATCACGGGGTGCGCATCTCCGATTCGGCCCTGGTCACCGCCGTGACCCTGTCCAGCCGCTACATCTCGGACCGGCAGCTCCCCGACAAGGCCATTGACCTCATCGACGAGGCTGCGGCCATGATCCGCACGGAGATCGACTCCTTGCCCACGGAACTCGACGAGATCAACCGCAAGACCATGCAGCTGGAGATCGAGCGCGAAGCCTTGCGCCGCGAAACCGACGCTGCGTCGCGTGAACGGCTGGAGCGTCTGGAAAAGGAACTGGCCGAGCTCAAGGAAAGCCAGACGGGGCTCAAGGCGCAATGGGAACGGGAAAAGAGCGGCATCGACGAAATCAGCCAGCTCAAGAAGGATCTGGAGGCGACCAAGGAGGCCATCGCCAAGGCCGAGCGCGAATACGACCTGAACAAAGCGGCGGAACTCAAATACAGCCGCCTCATCGAACTCGAGCGCAAGCTTGAGGCGCTCTCGGGCGGAAACGACGGTGAACAGCGCCTCCTGCGCGAAGAAGTCGGCCCTGACGACATCGCGGCCATCATCTCCAAGTGGACCGGGATCCCCGTGGTCAAGCTGGTTGAGGGAGAGCGCGAGAAGCTTTTGAAACTTGGGGATATTCTCCACGAGCGGGTCATCGGCCAGGACGAGGCCGTGCAGGCCGTGGCCGACGCCGTGCTGCGCGCCCGGGCGGGTCTCAAGAATCCGCGGCGTCCCATCGGCTCCTTCATGTTCCTGGGTCCCACGGGCGTGGGCAAGACCGAGCTGTGCAAGACCCTGGCAAAAAGCCTTTTTGATACCGAAGAGAACATGGTGCGCCTCGACATGAGCGAATACATGGAAAAGCACACCGTGGCCCGGCTCATCGGGGCCCCTCCCGGCTACATCGGCTACGACGAGGGCGGCCAGCTGACCGAGGCCGTGCGGCGCAAGCCATACAGCGTGGTGCTTTTCGACGAGATCGAGAAGGCGCATCCCGACGTCTTCAACGTGCTTCTGCAGATCCTCGACGATGGCCGCCTGACCGACAGTCACGGCCGAACCGTGGACTTCAAGAACACGATCATCATCATGACCTCGAACATCGGCTCGCCCATGCTTCTGGATGGAATCAGCGAAACCGGGGAACTGCGCGAGGGCGTGCGTGAAGGAGTGATGGGGGTGCTGCGCGGGCATTTCCGCCCTGAGTTCCTGAACCGGGTGGACGAGATCGTGCTCTTCAAGCCACTTCTCATCGAACAGATCAAGCGCATCATTGAATTGCTTCTGGACAACCTGCAGACGCGCCTGGATGAGCGCAAGATCACCCTTGAGCTGACCGAAAGGGCCAAGGAATTCATCGCCCGCGAGGCCTATGACCCGGTCTATGGCGCGCGGCCGCTGCTCAGATACCTGCAACACCATCTGGAAACGCCGCTGGCCCGGGAGATCATCGGCGGACGCCTGCACGACGGGCAGAAAGTGGTGGTGGATGAAATGGACGGCACCCTTGGCTTTGAACTCTAGATACCGCGATCGGATCCGATCGGCCGGCTTCGGCAGACCATGCCGGGGCCGGTCTTTTTTTTGACTTCAGGAACAATGCGGACGCAAGGCGCGGCTTCATTTCTGGACCTCGAGCCCGAAACGGATTAACTCGTCCTGCTTTGGTTCACGAACGCAGACGCATATTTCAAGGAGCACCGGCATGACAGCCAAGACCTGTCTCATTCTCGACATCGGCAGCGGCACCCAGGACGTTCTGTTGTACCAGGAGGGCCTGGAACTGGAAAACTGCCCCAAGTTCATCCTGCCTTCGCCTGCCCGGAACGTGGCGGCCCGCATCCGGGAACTGACCGCGCTCGGCCGGGATATCTATCTTCATGGCCAGAACATGGGCGGCGGATTCTGGCGGGCGGTCAAGGCCCATCAGGACGCCGGGCTCAAGGTCTTCGCGCATCCGGAGGCGGCGCTGGCTCTGGGAGACGATCTGGATCAGGTGCGCGGGCACGGCATCGACATCACTTCGGTCCCGCCGCTCACGGCATCCCAGGTGCTCCTGACGGATTTCGATCCCGGTTTCTGGCGCGGTCTGTTGCAGCACGCCGGCCTGCCCCAGCCCGATCTCGTCCTGGCCTGCGTGCAGGACCACGGCTTCCATCCCGGCAAGAGCAACCGCATTTCGCGCTTCGCGTACTGGGAGCGTTTCATGAACGAGGATGGCGGCGATCTGTCCCGCCTCCTTTACGCGGATCCGCCGGAAGAGATGACCCGCCTGCAGTGCCTGCGCCGCTCCATCGGAGTGGGCATGGTGGCCGATACGGGTTCAGCGGCCCTGCTCGGGGCCCTCTTCGATCCCGGCGTCGAGCGCACGGCCGCCACGGACGGCGTGCTCGTGCTCAATGTCGGCAACAGCCACACCATCGCCTTTCTTGTGCTCGGGCGCCAAGTCCTGGGCGTTTATGAACACCACACCGGACATCTGGACGAGACCAAGCTCCTGGATCATCTGGCGCGGTTTAGGCGTGGGGAGCTTGATAACCAGGAAGTTTTCGATGACGGAGGCCATGGCTGCGTGACCGTTGCGGATCTGCCCGATGGTTTTCGGCGCATCGTCGTTCTGGGCCCCCGGCGCGCCCTGCTGGCCGACGCCAAAGTGGAATTCCTGGCTCCGGGCGGCGATATGATGCTGGCCGGATGCTTCGGGCTCTTGAAAGGATGGCGGGAGGCGGGCCGGTAATCCGGTCGTTCTGGCCCGTAAGGTCGGCCCTTTGACGGGCACGGGCCTTCAGCGCAAGAGCGCGTCGGCCAGATTCGACCCGAGCTGTTCGGCCCGGATGAGCGCCTCGCCGTCTTCCTTGACCTTGCCTTTCTCGAACACCCTGAACACGGGCAGCACGCCGATGACTTCGTATCCCAGCGCTTCCAGCGGCAGGCGCATGGCGTCGACTGTGAAGCCCATGTCCCTTTCGTCAACCTGTTCGCAGATGGCCCCGATGACGGCCTTGCGGCCCTGACCGGCCAAGCGGCTGGACCAGCCCCGGGGGCATTCCCGATTGAAATTGTAGAAGCAGTACAGGCGGTCGATGAAGGCTTTCATCCAGGCCGTGATGTTGTAATTGTGGGTGGGTGAGACCAGGATGAGACCGCGTGATTCGAGGATGTCCGGGTACAGGAAGGACATGCCGTCCGTGAGGCCGGTGCAGATTTTGTCCTTCCGGCACTTTTCGCAGCCGACGCAACCCTGAAAACTCACGTCGCGCAGGTGTATGCCATGGGTCTCGACCTTGTGCTTGCGGGCTCCGTCAATCATGGACCTGAGCAGGGTGTCGGAGTTTCCGCCCTTTCTGGGGCTCCCGCCGATGCCCAGTATCCTGGCTTGCGGCGGTTTGAGGTCGGTGCCTTTGCTGATGAGGTGTTCCCGTGCGTTCATGGTCAGGCCTCCTGGTAAAGGGTTTCGGGTACCGGATGTCCGTGCCGTCGTCTGGCTTCGGGTACACCGGGAAGTTTTTTCTGTCGATGAAGGAGGCGCCTGGCCTTCGCCGCGATGAAGGCGTATTTTTCGCCACCAAACCTAAGGGAGAAACACATGCCGCAGACGGACATATATCAACGCATAAGCGCTGCATGCGCCATTCCGAAGGGTCAGGTCGAGAGCGTGGTCGCGCTTCTGGACGAGGGCGGGACGGTGCCTTTCATCGCACGCTATCGTAAGGAGCGCACCGGCGGGCTTGATGAGGTCGCCATCCAGCACGTGCGTGACGCGCTCGAAAGCGGCCGCGAGCTGGACAAGCGCCGTGAGGCCATCCTCGGCAGCCTGACCGAACGGGGGCTTTTGACCGACGCCCTGGGGCAGGCCGTCCGGAAGTCTGTCACGCTGGCCGAACTCGAAGACATCTATCTGCCGTACCGACCCAAGAAGCGCACCCGGGCGACCATGGCCAAGGAGAGGGGCCTTGAGCCTCTGGCGCAGGCTATTCTGGCCGGAAAAGTGGTGCCGGAAGCCGCCGCGTCCGGGTTCGTCAACCCGGAACAGGACGTGCCGGACGTGCAGAGCGCGCTGGCTGGCGCGCAGGATATCATCGCCGAAATCATGAGCGAGGATCGCCGCTGCCGCGAGGGCATGCGCAGGCTTTTTGCGGCGGGGGGCGTTATTGCCTCCACCGTGCGCAAGGGCAAGGACGAGGCGGGCGAGAAGTATCGAGACTATTTCGACTGGCGCGAAACCGCCCGCACGGCGGCGGGGCATCGTATTCTGGCCATGCTGCGCGGCGAGCGCGAAAAGATTCTCTCCCTCTCCCTGCGTCCCGATCAGGATAAGGCCCTGACCGGTCTGGCCAATCTCTTTCCCTTCCCGAAGGGCCCTTGTCACGCGGTGGTACAGGAGGCCGTGGCCGACGGGTATTCCCGTTTGCTGGCTCCGTCACTGGAAACCGAGCTTTGGGGCGAGCTTCGGGCCAAGGCCGATGCCGAAGCCATCGGCGTTTTCGCGGCCAATCTGCGAGAGCTGCTTTTGGCCCCGCCGCTCGGCCCGCGCCGGATTCTGGCCCTGGACCCCGGCCTGCGTACCGGCGCCAAGCTCGTCTGTCTGGATGAGCAGGGCAATCTGCTGCACTGGCAGACGATTTTTCCCGTCGGAGGCAAGGGGCAGGCCGAAGAGGCTGGACGGGTCATTACCGCGCTGGTCAAGAGCCACCGCGTGCAGGCCATTGCTGTTGGCAACGGCACGGGCGGGCGCGAGACCGAGACCTTCGTGCGCGGTCTGGGTTTGCCCGTCGATGTGGATGTGATTCTGGTCAACGAAGCCGGGGCCTCGGTCTATTCCGCGTCCGAAATAGCGCGCCGGGAGTTTCCGGATCTGGATCTGACCTATCGCGGTGCGGTGTCCATCGGGCGCAGGCTCATGGACCCGCTGGCCGAGCTGGTCAAGATCGACCCCAAGTCCATCGGCGTGGGCCAATATCAGCACGACGTCGATCAGACGGCCCTGAAGAAGAGCCTGGGCGACGTGGTCGTGTCTTGCGTCAATCAGGTCGGCGTGGACGTGAACACGGCCAGTCCCGAGTTGTTGGCTCATGTATCGGGCCTTGGGCCTGTACTGGCGACGAACATCGTCGAGCATCGCCGGGAGAACGGTCCATTCAAAGACCGCAAGGGCATTCTCAAGGTCAAGCGGCTGGGACCCAAGGCTTTCGAGCAGTGTGCAGGTTTCTTGCGCATCGTGGGCGGCAAAAACCCGTTGGACGGAAGTGCCATCCACCCGGAGCGCTACGCGTTGGTGGGGCGCATGGCCAAGGACGCGGGTTGCGGCGTGGAGGATTTGCTCAGGGATGAAGGCGTGCGCAAGGGCATCGAGCCTGGCAGATATGTGGACGACGAGGTGGGTTTGCCAACCCTGAGGGACATCATGGCGGAGCTCGAAAAGCCTGGCCGCGATCCCCGTTCGGCGTTCCAGGTTTTCCGCTTCGCCGACGTGCATGACATATCGGACCTGCACCCGGGCATGACCGTGCCGGGCATCGTCACCAACGTGACCCGCTTCGGAGCCTTCGTGGATGTGGGCGTGCATCAGGACGGGCTGGTGCACATCAGCAACTTGGCCGATCGCTACGTGAGCGATCCGGGCGAAGTGGTCCGTGCCGGACAGCAGGTGCGGGTCACGGTACTGGAGGTGGATGCGAAGCGCAGGCGCATAGGGCTGTCCATGCGTACGGGGCAATAGGTTTTTTGAATTGGAGAAAATAGATCCCTGGGCCATATACAACCCATGGGACCTATACGACCTATAAAAAAACCTTCAGGAAGAAGAAGGCCGGTTGGTCAGCCACACCCCGGAAATGACCATGGCGCCGCCCGTGATGAGGGACGAGGTCACGGGTTCGTCCAGGATGACGTAGCCCATGGTGATGGCGAAGACCGGGACCAGGTTGATGAAGATCCCGGCCCTGGCCGGGCCGATGGCCTTGATTCCGGCATAGTACCAGGTGAAGGCCACGCCTGTCGCGATGACGCCCAGAAAGAGGATGTTGCCCCAGTCCACCAGCCCTGCCCGGCCGATGTCCGCCAGCAGGCCGTGGGCAAGGGCGGGGCCGATGAGCATGAGGGTACCCAGCAGGCAGGACCAGGTCACTGTCAGGAGCGGGTCGAGCCTGCGCATGACCCTGCTGCCGGCCAGGGAATAGGCGGTCCAGGCGCCCACGCAGCCGAGGATCATGAGATCCCCGCGCGAGAGTCCGCCGTGAAAAAGGTCCAGGGGATTTCCGCCGGAGAGGACGATGGCTGCCCCGCTCAAGGATAGCAGGGTGCCCAGGATTTTCGCGGTGGTGAGTTTGTCTCCCAGAAACAGGGCCGACATGACCCCGATGACCACGGGCACGGAAGCGATGATCAGCGCTGCCCGACCGGCGGGCACGGTCTGCAGGCCGGTGAAGAAGAAGGCGTTGTAGAGGAAGATGCCGGTCAGGCCGAGAAAGGCGACGGGCAGGATTTCCTTTTTGGGCAAACGCGGGAAGCCGTGGCCTGCGTGCCAGGACCACAGGAAAAGAAAAATCGAGGCGGTCACGAAGCGAAGCAGGGCGGCGGAAAACGGTCCCATGTCCTGGGCCAGGACGCGCCCGGAGATCCAGGTGGCGCCCCAGAAGAAGACGGAGCCGACGAGTTTTGCGTAGACGAGCATGCAGATTCCTGATTGTCGCAAGATGTAAAAAAAAGCTGCTTACGCTCGAAGTGGCGGAGCTTCAAGGGGCGAAAGGTCGAAATCGGTTTTGAAATGACTTGCCCCGCGCCCCCTGTCTTTGCTAGAGTCAGTGCATTCTTTGTTGAATCAATGAACCATGAATATTCCAGGAGAAAAACATGACCGCAAGACTTGCCAGAGAAGAACGCAGGGCGCACGTCATTGACGCCTTGAACCAGGCCCGCGCCATGGAGCTTTTTGCCATCACCCAGTACATGAACCAGCATTATGGCCTGGACAGCATGGATTACGGCGAACTGGCCGCCAAGATGAAGCTCATCGCCATCGACGAAATGCGCCATGCCGAGATGTTCGCCGAGCGCATCAAGGAACTGGGCGGCGAGCCGACCACTTCCTATGAAGGCGAACTGAAAAAGGCCCAGGATGTGCGGAGCATCTACCCCTACGACGCGGTTCTCGAAGACGACACCATCGATATCTACAGCCAGTTCCTGCTGGTTTGCCGTGACAACGGCGACACCATCAGCGCCAAGCTTTTCGAGACCATCATCGAAGAGGAGCAGGCCCACATGAACTATTTCGAGAATGTGGGCACGCATATCGATACCCTCGGAGATACCTATCTCTCCAAGATCGCGGGAACCTCCGCTTCCACCGGCCCTTCTACCAAGGGTTTCTTGATCAGCGGCGGCAACTGATTCTTCCCGGCCCGAAAGCCGTCAGGCGTACGAGCGTGATGCCCGTGCGCCTTTTTGTTTTCAAGGCTCGGGTGAGCCTTCAAACCCTGGTACCGGGGCGTGCTTGTCCCCTTCGGCATGCGAAGCCGATGCTTGACCGGGAATGGTTTACAGGCCAATTTATCGGGCGATCTTGCATGCGCGGGTCCTGTTATCCGTGGCATGAAACCCATTGTCCCTTATACAGACGGGAGTGTTGATGTCCAAATTGCCGGATTTTACTTCGGTCCGTGAACTGCGTTACGGCCTGGATCCCTATCTTGACGCCTGGCTGCTGCATTTCATGACCGAAAACAACATCGAGCCCACAGTCAACCCGGCGGAAAACGCCCAGCAGGAACAGCTGCGTTTCATGGTCGACGTCGATGACGACCAGGTCTTCGTGCCCTGTTCGGACGAGATGTTCGAGAATCTTCTGCACACCCGCCTCTCTTCGGCCCTGCGTCAGGAGTACCGGGAGAAATGGCGCATGCTGGTGCATCTGGCGCGCATCAACATCAAGGATCGTTACACCCGTCGCAAGATTTTCGCCCTGTCCCGGCACAAGGTCCGGCAGGTGCTTCATGCTCCGTTTCTCATTCCTTCCCGATTTTTGAAGCAGCTCATGACCATCTTCATGGCCATGAGCGGGGTGCACGATCCGCAGCGCAAGGAAAAGCGCCAGGCCAACAAGCGCGCCCTGGATTTCATGAACAGCCCGGACATGACCCGGAGCCTTTACGCCTGCCCCGAATCCAACCTGGGCTGCGCCAGTATCAAACACTTGCGCTGGGAACTCGAATTGCTTGAGATGGCCCGCCTTTGCAGGCTGTCGCTGCGTTCGCAGATCTGGGAACAGCCGGACATGGTCCGCGACGACGCCGCCTTTTTCGACAAGATATGTGCTCCGTGGCCGGAATTCGCCGAGATCATGACCAAAATCATGGGCCCATCGAGCGAACAGAGAAAGCTCAAGATTCTGTATTTGCCCGGCAGCAGCGGCGGGATCATCTTCGATCTGCGCCTCATCCGTGTGCTGATCCGGTTGGGGCACAAGGTCATCCTGGCCCTGAAGGAGGGCTTTTGTCTGGACAGCACCGTGATCTGGGACGCAGAGCACGACAAGGCCCTGCAGGAAGCCCTGGGCGAGGCTCTCTTTGTGGAAAACAGCCGCATGAGCAAGAACGAACTCCTGCGCGCCCAGCGCGAGAATCCGCTTCTGGTCATCTCCGACGGCACCCGCGAGCGACTCAACCTGTGGCGCACCAGCGTGACTTTCGCCCGCTCCTGGAAAGAGGCTGACCTGATCATTGCCAAGGATTTCCCCCATCATCGCCGGCTGATCAAGAATTCCCACCTCTTCACACGCGACATTCTGTGCCTCTACAGAGATCGGGATGGGCTGGACCAGGTCCGCTTCAAGGAAAAATCGCCGCGCGTGACCAAGATCACCGAATCTCAGATCGTGGCCCAGTCCGACGCCATCATCGCGCAGATGCGTACGGCCAGGGGAATGGGCCGCCAGGTCATGTTCTACAGCGCCATCATCGGCAGCATACCGGGTCAGACCAAGGTCGCTCTTGGCGTCGTAAACACTTTTGTCTCCCATTTGCGGTCCAGGCACGCCAACCTCCTGATCATCAACCCCGCCGAACACTTCGTTGAGGGTATGGACGGGGATGATCTCATGTACATGTGGGAGCGGGTCCAGCGCAGTGGGTTCATCGATGTCTGGCGTTTCCAGACCGTGGCCGACATCGAGACCAGCTTTGAACTGATGGGTGAGGCGGTCCCTGCGGAATGGCACGGCAAGGATTCGACTTTCTCCACCGGCTGCACCAAGGAGATGAACATCGCCCTTGAAATGCAGCAGAAGCATCCTGAAATGCAGATCATCGGTCCTGATCCCAAGCGCTTTTTCAGGCGCATGGAGTACGGAGTGGGCAAGTATTTCGATGCGCGCATCACGGACAAGGGGCGCGGCCTGTGAGGAGATTGCTTACGGCGTGCCTGTGCCTGGCGCTGCTGTGCGCCTGCGCCGTGGCTCCCAGACAGCCCCTGCTTGTCGAGCAGGGGCCCGATCGAGAGCTTGCGGCGCGTGTCGCGGCCACCGCGGCTGGTGATCCGGCCGCGCTGACCCGGGCCATCGAGCACTCCCTGGTCTACGTGCGTACCCGTCCCGCGGATGGCAAACCTTTCGGTGCGGACGGCCCGGCGTGCACCTGGGGGGAGCTTGGGGACTCGCTGGAGCACATGCGGCTGCTCGTCCCCCGGCTCGCGGAAGATCCGGACCTTCTGGTCCGTGAGTTCCGGTGGCTCGAAGTTCGGCCAGAGCCGCTCATGACCGGCTATTACGAGCCGTGGATGGACGCCAGCCTTGAGCCGGATCCGCGATTTCCGGTGCCCATATACGGACTTCCGGGCGATTTGCGCAGCGTCGATCTGGGCCGGTTTCATCCGCGCTGGAAAGGTCAGCGGCTGACGTATCGTCTGGATGAAAAGGGCATCGCGCCGTATCATTCGCGGGAGGCTATCGACGTTCAGGGCGCCCTGGCCCAGACGGAGACACCCATCGCCTGGACCCGGGATTTCGTCGACGTCTTTTTTTTGCAGGTGCAGGGTTCGGGCCGGTTGAACCTGTCGGACGGTTCGATGCGCCATGTCCTCTACGCAGGCAAGAACGGTCACGAGTACGTTTCCCTGGGCAAGGTCATGATCGAACGCGGGCTTGTTCCGGCGGAGGAAATGTCCATGCAGCGCATTCGGGCCTATCTGCGTGAGCATCCGCACGAAGTCCGGGAACTTCTGAACACCAACCCGAGCTACGTCTTTTTCCGGCTGGAGCAGGACGGACCGCTTGGGGCCATGGGGCGAACATTGACGCCGATGGTCAGCATGGCTACTGATTCAGCCTTTCTGCCCCTTGGCACGATCCTGGCCGTGGATGCCGCGCTGCCGGATGCGGGCGGCACGGAAACACGGACGGCGTTTCTGGGATTGGCCCAGGACCGTGGCGGGGCCATCAAGGGCAGCCGCCTGGATCTTTTTTGCGGCGCGGGGCAGAGGGCCGAATTTCTGGCCGGGCATCTGCAAGCCGAAAGCCGCGTCTATCTTCTGCTCAAGAAATAAGGAATGATCATGCAGCCCATGGACCCCCGGACCCTGAAGGATCTTTTGCGTCAGGCCTGGACGGCGCAGCTCGCGAGCGTGGCCCTGTGGCATGAAGAGGACGCCCCGGCGGACCTCCCGGCGCGTCCCGGCGACGGGCTCGTGGAACTTGTCCTGCGCCAGCATCTGAAGAATTTTCTGCTCTGGCACGTCGAGGACAGGGCCAGGCGCAAGGATGTGGACGACAGCGTCATCACCGGCTGCAAGCGTGAGATCGACGGTCTTAACCAGCAGCGAAACGATCTCATGGAACAGGTCGACGCCTGGCTGGTGCGTGTCGTGGCCGCCTTTACCGCCCAGAAGGACCTGCCCGAGGAGTCGCGCCGCTTCAACACTGAAACTCTGGGCGCGGCCCTGGATCGCCTCTCCATTCTGAGCCTCAAGATTTTTCACATGCGCGAGCAGACGGCTCGCGAGGACGTGGACGCTGGGCACCTTGCGAGCTGCCGGGACAAGCTCACCCTGCTTGAAGCTCAGCACCGGGATCTTTCCCGGTCCATCCTGGAGCTGATCGACGACTATGCTCAGGGCGTGAAAAGCCCCAAGGTCTATTTTCAGTGCAAAATGTATAACGATCCGGCCCTCAATCCGGAATTGTATGCCGCAAAGCCTGTCGCGGGCTGACGCGGGAAGGAGCCAGTATGCGCGATTACGAAGTGGTCATCGGCCTTGAAGTCCATGCCCAGCTGAGGACCCGGAGCAAGATCTTCTGCTCCTGTTCGACCCAGTTCGGGGCCGGGCCCAATGAGAACACCTGCCCGGTCTGCACCGGGATGCCGGGCCAACTGCCCGTGCTGAACGCCCGGGCCGTGGAATACGCGGTCAAGATGGCCATGGCCGTGGATTGCACCGTCAATCGCCGCTCCCTTTTCGCGCGCAAGAACTATTTTTATCCCGACCTGCCCATGGGCTATCAGATATCGCAGTTCGAGCTTCCCGTGGCCGAGCACGGACACATCGTCATCCACACGGAAAAGGGTGAAAAGCGCATCGGCATCACCCGCATCCACATGGAGAACGATGCTGGCAAGAACATCCATTCGTCTACAGACAACGCCTCCTACGTGGATCTGAACCGGGCCGGAGTGCCGCTGATTGAAATCGTCAGCGAACCGGACATGCGCTCCGCCGAGGAGGCCGTGGCCTACCTGAAGAGCCTGCGCGCCATTCTGGTTTATCTGGGTATCTGTGACGGCAATCTGGAGGAAGGAAGCTTCCGCTGCGACGCCAACGTCTCCATTCGCCCTCGCGGGCAGGAGGAGTTTGGCACCCGCGCGGAACTCAAGAACATGAACTCTTTCCGCAACATCCAGCGCGCCATCGAGTACGAGGTGGAGCGGCAGATCGATCTGGTCGAGGACGGGGAGCAGGTCGTGCAGGAAACCCGGCTTTTCGATACGGTCAAGGGCGTGACCCGTTCCATGCGCGGCAAGGAGGAGGCTCACGACTATCGCTATTTTCCCGACCCGGATCTCTTGCCCCTGATCATCGAGGAAGAGTGGATGGACAAGTGGCGGGCCGAATTACCGGAGCTGCCCGAGGCCCGCTGTCTTCGTTTTCAGGACGTCCTGGGGTTGCCCGTTTACGACGCCCAGGTGCTGACGGCGGAGAAAGAGGTGGCCGACTATTTTGAGACCGCGCTTGCGACCTACAACGAGCCCAAGAAGATCTCGAACTGGGTCATGGGCGAGGTTCTGCGCGAGCTGAACGATCGCGGCGTGACGCTGGATGGATGCAAGCTTCGGCCGGAGGATCTGGCCGGGCTGGTCAAGCTTGTCGATGACGGCGGGATCAGCGGTAGCATGGCCAAGGGCGTGTTCAAGGAACTTTTCGAGACCGGCGGGGATCCCGAGGCCTACGTCAAGGCCAAGGGCCTGGTGCAGATTTCGGACACTTCGGCCATCGAAGGCCTGGTCGACGAGGTTCTGACCGAGAATCCCTCGGAAGTTGAGCGCTACAAGGGCGGGGACAAGAAGCTGACCGGCTTCTTTGTCGGCCAGGTCATGAAAAAATCCAAGGGCAAGGCCAACCCGGGGCTGGTCAATCAGCTCTTGGCGAAAAAGATGGGCTAGACGGGCCGCTTAAAATTCATTCTGGGTTGCGTTGCCCCCGATTCTGAAGGGCTCTGCAGTCGGGTGCACGTTGACCTTCAAAATCGATTCGTGTTTTGCCGGAATGAATTTTGAAGATTCTTCGATTTTCTGTGGGGAGTAATTCGCCCGAGGGTATTGTGCTTAAGCCAGAACTCTTGGGCAGCGGCGAGATATGCCTCACAATAGGAATACGGGCGACCTTTTCGGGGCGCCCGTTCTTTTTTCGGAAGAGCCTTGCGAGTGCTTTGAAATCCCTTCGGACCGTACATCCGTTATGAATCAACGTTGTCGATACAGTTGCGTTTCGTTGGGCTAAGACTCGGACCCCGAATTTTTGGACGTCATCCCCGCGAAGGCGGGGATCCATCTTTATAACTACGCCGCTTGGGACGTCCGTTTTCGTCATTCCCGCGAAGGCGGGAATCCATTTCGTAATTTCAGACAATGACCCGACATGAGATGGATCCCCGCCTTCGCGGGGATGACTCTGAAGCAAACGTAACGCTCATGATTCGGCAGGTGTCTTCGCTCAAATTCGTAGATCTACGCAGTCCGGAATAGATTTGCAGAGTTGGCCTATCTTTGCATCAGCGCCGCAGTCAGTTGCACGGCTTTTACCATGTCGTCGACCCGGATGAACTCGTCCGTGGTGTGCACCCGGTTCATGCCGATGCCAAGGTTGATGCAGGATAGCCCCTGGCCGGAGAAGATGTTGGCATCGCTGCCGCCGCCCGTGCCCTTGACCGCCGCGATGAGGTTCAGATCGTTGCAGGCATGCAGGGCGCGGTGCAGGAGTTTGCTGTCAGCGGGGACGTCCATGGCCGGGTAGGAGATTTCATGGCTGAAATCGAAGTTTCCGCCCGCCTCCTGGGCCGCCTCGACGCAACACAGGCGCATGTGCTCGATCTGGGCCATGAGCCTTGCGTTGCTCTGCGCCCGGGCCTCTCCGGTCAGGGTCACGCTGTCCGGGACGATGTTCGTCTGTCCGCCGCCCTCGATGCGTCCGAGATTGGCTACGGTTTCCTCGTCGATGCGCAGGAGTTTCATGCGGCTGATCGCGTTGGCCGCCATCTGGATGGCGCTGATCCCTTTTTCAGGCTCGATGCCGGCATGGGCCGAGCGTCCATGGAAGGTTATGGTCATGCCGGCCTTGGATGGCGCGCGGACAATGATGGTGCCGACGTCCCCGCTCGAATCAAGGACCACGACCTCCCGGGCCTTGACCCGTGAAAAATCCATGTGCTTGGCCCCGAACATCCCGGCCTCTTCGCAGACCGTGAAGAGTAGGAAAAGTTCGGGATGGGGGATGCTGTTCTCCTCAAGATGGAAGAGGGCTTCCAGAATGGCGCTGATGCCGGCCTTGTCGTCGCCGCCGAGGACCGTGTTCGAGGCGGAGCGGATGATTCCGTCGGTCAGGACGGGTTCAACGCCCAGGCAGGGAGTCACGCAGTCCATGTGCGCCGAGAACGCCATGGCGTCCCCGGGGCCGGTGGCGGGCACGCGGGCAATGACGTTGCCTGAGTTGCCGCCGAAAAAAGTGCCCGCGTTGTCGACGTGGACGTCATAGCCCCGGGCGCGGAGCAGGGCACACAGATGGTCGGCCACGGGTTTTTCCTGTCCGGAGGGGCTGTCGAGGCGGACCAGGTCGAGAAATGTGTTTATCAGTCGATCTTTATTTATCATGGGAGTGAGGTTCCTTATGGATGGGAGTTGCCGGGATCATTGCTTTTTGATTAGAAAAGGTCAACAAGTCAGAAATGACTCTGCACTGGCCAGGCAATGTCCACGCTCAATTTTGATTCGCCAAATCATATGGCCAGTCGGCGGAAAATTCAATGAAACAGGGAGCATTCATGCAAAGAGATAACATGGTTGAAACACACAGCACATTCATGGGCTATCTGCTCTGGGTTTTCGGATTCACCGGAGCGCACCGTTTTTATTATGGGCGCCCCATTTCCGGAACGATCTATTTTTTCACCCTGGGTCTTCTTTTCATAGGCTGGATCGTGGACCTTTTTCTGATCCCGTCCATGGAACGCACGGCCGCGCTGCGTTTTCGGCCCGGCCGCATCGATTACTCGCTGGCCTGGATTCTGCTCACTTTTCTGGGCGTTCTGGGCGTGCACCGCATGTATATGGGCAAGTGGATCACGGGCGTCCTCTACATGCTGACCGGAGGATTCTTTCTGATCGGGTATATCTATGATTTTTGGACATTGAACGACCAGATCACGGTCCTGAACGCCACCAACGGCTAGCAGCCTGTCCCGCAACGACGATTTGCGTCGTCACGCCAAAAAATCCAGGCCCGAAGCGTAGGTAACATTACGTTTCGGGCCTGGATTATCATTCATCCTCGACCTCACCATTTTTTGCCGGCCGGCCGGGCGGGCGCGCTTTTCAATAGCCGGTGGGGAGGTACGGGCGTTTCTAGTTCCGTCTTTTAGGCGCGGTGTCCGAGAACCATTTGCGAGCCAGGGTATCGAGTTCTCCTTCGGCCTGAAGAGCCTGTAGCGCCTCGTTTATTCTCCCGAGCAATTCGGGATGGCCCTTGCGCAGCGCGATGGCCACATCGGAGCCAGGGTCCGGGTTGATGAGCGTCCGGATTTCAAGGCCCCGCCGGGTGGCCAGGTATTTTCCGACTTCGAGCGGCATGATGGCCGCCGCTGTTTCTCCGCGAGCCAGCAGGTCCATGGACTCTTCCTTGCTCCAGGTCTGCATGATGCGGATTTTCTGATGGATGCCTACTTCTTTCCAGCGCAATTCCACAAAGGAATGCCTGTCTCCGGTTATGATAAGTCCGAACAGGTCCTCGACACTGGACACGCTGCTGTTTGCCGGGACAAAGACCACATCGTGGCGCGTGGAGTAAGGGGTGGAGAACTCGAAATATCCGTGGCGGAATGCGTTGACCTCCATGCCCACGACCATGTCGACCCGGTCGAAGAGGAGCATGTTTATGATATCGTCCCAATTGCCCTGTTTGAAAAGGGCCGAAACCCCGAGCCGGGCACAGACCGCCTTTGCAACGTCCACATCGAATCCGGCAGGTTCATCATCAATGGCGAATTGATACGGCGGAAATCCGGTCGCAACGCCGCAGGTCAGCGATTCCTGGGCCAGTACGGGAAAGGTACCCAGACAAATGATCAGCACGAAAGATGGTAAAATTCGAATCATGGGAACTCCACGGGAAGTGAGGGGCATTATAATGAGCCTTACCCAATCCTCCGTGTTTGAACAAGGCCGGGATGCGAACTTTCAGGGTCTTTCGTCGCCAATCCCGGCGCCCGGAAATGAGAAACCCGGCCTGGCCGGGTTTGTGTGCTAGTCTTGATCGGGATTGAGTATCTTCTTGTCGAGCACGAAGACCGCTCCGATGAGCAGCAGGACGAACACTATGAAGGAGAAGAATCCGAACCCTCCAGACGAAGGGGCTTCAGCCGTTTCGCTGTGGCCTTCGGCCGTGGCCTTTTCCACGGCTGCTTCTGCATGGGCGGCGTCAGCAGGCTCGGCATGAGCCGGTTCCGCATGAGCCGGTTCCGCATGGACGGCGACATCTTTTGCGGGCTCGGCGTGCATGGCGGCGTCGGCGTGGGCTGGGGGCGTCACTCCACCCAGAAGTTCGGTCTGGCGTGGATGAGCGCCCAGAATGTTCACCTTGCCGGTCAGGATGTCGTACACGGCCCCAACCACCACGACTCGGCCATCTTTGGCGCGGTCAGCGATGGCGTGGCTCTTGCCCAGGAGGTCTTCGATGGCCTGCCAAATATTGGCTTCGATGGCCTTGACGATGAGCTCGGATGTGTCGGCGTCGGGGTGCTCGTGGCGGGCCTTTTCCACCGCAGGCACGATGTTGTCCACCAGGGCGGGGATGCTGCCATGGACCTCTGCTCCGGTGGTCACGGCCGTGACGGCGCCGCAATAGGTGTGACCGAGCACCATCAGCACCGGTGTGCCGAGGTGATCCACGCCATATTCGGCGGACCCGATTTCATCGGTGTCGGCCACGTTGCCGGCCACCTTGATGACGAACAAATCCCCGACGCCCTGATCAAAAAGAATTTCAACGGGGACTCTTGAATCCGAACAGGCGATGACCGTGGCGAAGGGGGCCTGGCCTTCAGTGGTGGTCAGCAGGCGTCTGGAAAAACTGGTGTTGGGGTGGGTCGATTGGCCAAGGGCGAAGCGCAGGTTGCCCTCGGTGAGCATTTTGAGTCCTTTTTCGGGACTTACAGGGTGGACTCCGGGAGCTGACGCCATGGCCGCAAGCGGAGCAAGGACGAGCAGAAATACCAGGACAAGACGTTTGATGTACATGTTGAACCCCTGATTGAATGTTTACGGTGAGCAGCCTTGGCTGCGATCTTGTGCGTGAATGATGCGTGAATGATGCTTGAGAAAAGATTCTCAATATTAGCGCAGCTTCAGGTGCATTTCAAGGAGTGTTGCGGGAAAAAGTTTCTTTTGTGAGGGGTGCCGCTGGACGGGCAATCAAAAAAGCGGCGCGAGGCCGAAGCCATGCGCCGCTTGCAAACGGAGTTTAAGTGCGCTCGCGACTAGGCTTTGAGCACGGTCTTGTCCATGAACACGATCACACCGATGAGGGCGGCGATGAATACGAGGACAAGCATGAAGCCTGAACCGCCGGATTCCTGCCCGGCCTGGGCGTCCTCGGCGGGTGCGGCGTGGGCGGTTTCGGCGGGAGCAGCATGGTTGTCTGCCTGTGCAGCGTCTTCCTGCACCACGGCCTCTTGGGTCTCGGTGTCGGCCTTTTCTTCCGTCACGGCCGCCTGCGGTTCGGTCACGGCTTCTGCTTCGGGAGCGACTTCCTGCGCGGGTTCAGCCGCCTCTTCGGTCACGGTCACGGAAGGCTGTGAGAGCAGGTACTGTCCGACCAGAATTTGCAGTTCGGGGTGAGCGCCCAAGACCTTGACGACCCCGCTCTGCGCATCGACCACAGCACCCACGGCTGAAATTTGGCCCTTCAGTACCGCGTGGATCAGGTCGGGAGAAGCCACCAGCGTGTTGGCATAAACCGCCCAAACCGCTTCTTCGGTCAGGCCGAGAACAACGATCAGGGGAGCGGTGAGATCCGCGCCCTGTACGGCAATCCCGGTCTTGGGCCCAAAGCCGCCTTCGGGCTTGACCACGGCGAGCTGTGATTCGCTGAGGCCGAAGAGATCGGTTGCGGGCACGGAAATGGCCGGATCGGCGATGACTATGGCCAGGGGAGCCGGGGCAAGGCTCTGCTCCAGGACGAATTTTTCATTGCCCAGGGACAGGGCCTTGAGGGCTGCCTCGGGAGCGGCGGCCAGAGCGGACACGGCAACGGCACAAAAGAGCACCGTCAGGGAGAGGATTCTTTTCATGTACGGTTTCCTTATGAAATGAAGTTTGTGGTCTCAAAGAGCGCCCGGGTCCGAATCATCCCCGGAGCACAAGCCTTGTTTGTACGCTTCGATGGCGTCCCGGTACGCGCTGGCCAGGACGTCGCTCCCGCAGTACCTGCAGGAGATGCGCGCCACGGCTCACCTGCCCGTGATCCGCGCGGGCTTGCCACAGATCGGGCAGGGGATGGCGTCGATATCGCGGGATTTATCCTCGCACATCATTTTTCCAGTTGCTGGATGCCTTCCACGACCCAGTGCTTCTCTCCGCCGGATTCATAACGGCTGAAGTGCCATGCCTCGCGAACCTGTTCGGCTGGCGCCGAGGCCGAGTCCTCGCGCAGCATGGTGTCGAAAAGAACCGTGGCGATGGTCTGATTGCCCAGAGTCTTGACTTCAAGAAGAGTGGCTTCGAGCAGCAGGATTTCCGTCTTTCCGGGGTTGGGGTCCGCCGTCGCCTGAGCCTGGATTTCGGCAAAGACGTCCTCAGAGGTGAACTGCCGCAGGTCATTCATGTCGCGGGCGTCCCAGGCTGCCTGAAGGCGGGTGTATGCGGCCTTGGCGCCTTGCAGGAAGTCGTCGGCGTCAAATCCTGCCGGGTAATCGGGGCCCGTAGATGCGGCGTGCTGCTGCGAGCTGCGCAGGTTGTCCCAGGCGCCCCGGTTCATGTCGTGGACCCGGGCGGGTCCTCCTGCGGTCTGCGTAGCCGGTTGGCGGCTTCGCAGAAAGCGCATGAGCAGAAAAAGACCGCCTCCGATGAGCAGGATGTCGATAAACGAGATCCCGGAAAATCCGCCGCCAAAAAAGAGCGAACCAAGCAGGCCGCCCATGAGCATGCCGCCGAGCATTCCTCCGAACATGCCGCGTCCACCCATGGGTGAGGCTCCGGGTGCCGCCTGTTTCGTCTGCGAGGAAGTGGGCGCTGCGGGTTTTTGATAGCTTTTGGAATAGGACGGCCTGCTCCCGAAAGAGCCACCGCCACCCATGCGCCTTGCTTCGGCCAGGTCGGGCATGGTCAGCAAGACAATTCCAAGGCTGAGAATGATGGCTCCCAAGAATGAGAATTTTGTCACAAGTCCTCCTTGATGAGTTTGATCCTGTAACCGATATGGGCACGGGATGGAAACTGGAAACATGAATGCGCGTTATTGGTGAATATAATGATCCGATGAGGATGGGGAAGGGTTGTGCGCGCGGAAGAACAACTCCAAATGTAAAAAAAAAAGGCAGGAGCGAAAAATTTCGCACCTGCCAGGGAAGCCGGGTACCCGAAAACAACTGTTACCGCTGCTTCCTTTCGGACCTGACGGGGTTGGCAGCGTTTCCGCCACCCGGCTTCCCTTTCATTTTTCAAAAATTGGCGGAGAGGAGAGGATTCGAACCTCCGGTACCCGTTGAGGTACACACACTTTCCAGGCGTGCGCCTTAAACCAGACTCGGCCACCTCTCCGCGATCGGGAAAAACGTCTCTATGTCAGAGGACTTTGTTTGGCAAGGGAAAAATTGTCAGGATGAGCATTTTTCCTGGCAATTTCATGTCTTGCTTAGGAATACCGGCATGAACAGGGCGTTTGGACTTGCACGGAGCCATAAGTGTCGCGAAATCGAAAACAGGTTAAAGCTGTTGCCGAACCCAGGCCTGGATTTGGGCGGCGGGCATGGCTCCGGCCTGGCGAGCGGTTTCCCTGCCCTGCCTGAAGAGGACCAGGCTCGGGACGGACTGGATGCTGAAGCGTGCAGGAACGGCGCGCTGGGCCTCGGTGTCCATCTTGGCCAGGATCACCTGGCCCTGGAGGGCTGCGGCGGCCTGGCTAAAGGCCGGAGCCATCATCTTGCACGGCCCGCACCAGGGCGCCCAAAAATCGACCAGTACGGGCAGAGTGGAACGGGTGATGAAGCGCTCGAAGGTCTGATCCGTGAGTTCCACGGGGTGAGCTGGCAGGAGGGACGTGGCGCACTTGGCGCAGACGGGGTTCTGGCGGATGCGCTCGGTGAGGACGGCGTTGACGGTCTGGCAGCTTGGGCAGACAGCGTGTATTTTTTCCATGAGGTTGGCCTCCGGTTTGTGGTGAACTCGAGAACTAACAGGGGATAAACATCCGGCTACGATGGGCAAGGTGATAGGAAGAAATGTGAATGGCACGCGATGCCACAACGTCATCCTCGTGAAGGCGAAAGCCCGCGATTCTCTCAAGATTCGAGCTGCCGTTGCGGCACGCAGCCCATTGTCGGCATGGCCCTCGACCCCGCCGGAACTCCTTCTCCGGCCTCGTAGAGTTGAATCGTTGCATGCAGAACGGGAAATTCAGGCCGTGCGTCAGGCAACGATTCAACAAACGATACCTGGCTCAGTCAGACAGCCGACGAGGCCGAGGGCCATGCCGACAACGGGCCTTGAGGCGGTGGTGGTGTGCGTTAGCTCGACGATGAACTGTTGGAAGATGGATTCCCGCCTTCGCGGGAATGACATGGAGATATGCAGAAATGACATGAAGATATGCGGGAATTAAATTGAGTTGTGCGGGAGTCAGTTTTGTTTAGGCAAACGGGACAGAGCACATAATTGTCGGAATCAATAGGCGTCATTCCCGCGAAGGCGGGAATCCATCTTCTCTCTTTGTACCACGCATGTCGAACCGTGAATGACGATACCACGTGGCAAAAGGCAAAAAGTGAAACGGAAGCCAACAAAAAACCCCTTCGCGGGAAGGGGTTGATGTCAGTAGCGGGTTGGCAGAGGCTCAGATGCCCATGATGTTGTAGCCCGAATCCACGTAGTTGGCCTCGCCGATCATGGCGCGGTGAGGCGGGGTTACTGCTGGCTCATGAAGACCGGGAGGCATGGGGATGGTTTAGTTGAGCGATCGGCGCAGCATTTCTTCGGTGACTCTGTTTGGGATTCTCCAGTGGGAATAAAAGTTTCGCCGGTGCAGAATGCGCGCGTTCGTTTCCAATGCGGAGTCGGAAATTTCCAGGGATGATGCGTAAGACGCTTCCAGAATGTCGAAAAAGATATCAGGCCGATTGGGCCCAAGCAGAAATTTTGGTGAATGGAATTCAACGACGGGAAATGAGTCAGTGTTCAATGACGTGATACCTTGCGTCATCGTCTGCAAAGAGTTGTTGTCGAGATAATAGAAGCTCAATAGCGATCCAGGTGTTTTGATGTGCATGTCTTCAAATTTTTTGCGGATTTCTGAATTGTCGAACAGGTAGCTCAGGCGTTCCGCATTGATTTCAAGGGGCTGCATTGAACTGAGCAAAAATGTGTCGGTCCCGGACATCCAGAGGTGTACATAGGGAAAGACGCTTTGAAGGGATTTTATGATCAGTTTAAAATGTGAACTGTCCATATTGTAATACGGAATCCACTGGCACAGGATGCCTCCTTCATTGAGTTTGTTCCCGGCTATACGGAAAAAATCTGCCGTGAAGAGGTTGGCGTTGCCCGTTTGCCAGGGATTTGAAGGCTCTGAAATGATCATGTCATATTTCTTAGGCATGGAAGAGAGCCACGTGCGACCATCGAGGATCCGAATTGTGGAGCGGGGATCGTTGAAAACGCGGTCATTCAATGCGGAGAAAAAGCTCGCTGCTTCAACTACTTCCGGAGAGATCTCGATGCTTTCGACGGAGTCCACGGGAAGATCGAGCACACATGCCGAGGTGATGCCTGTTCCCAGACCGATGACAAGGGCGTCTGCGGTGTTTCGTGCGTATAAGTATGGCAGATAGCCCAAAAGCATCTGTGTGGTATTGTCACCTTCGCTGGAACCGTCCGTCTTGCCGTTGACCCTCAGGAACCTGTGTCCAAGCGCGGATTCAAGAACTGCAACGCTTGCGGATCCTTCCTTGTAGAAAATCAGATCGTAGTTCTTCATTTCCCGTTCCATGGCACTTTCGGAGTCAAAGAACTTTGAATAGACATAGACGCCCGAGTTCATTTTTACTGCATCCCAGGTGGTGAAGAAGACTGGGGCGGCCAGGGCGATAAGGAAGATGAAGCTTGCGAAAGCCTTGCGGTAAGAAGTCTGGGGCCTGGTGCCGAGGATAACCACTGCCGCGCCGCCCAGTGCCAGGCTGGCCGCGATGATAAGGCAGCGTTCCGATCCCACCAGAGGTATGATGATAAAACCGGCGACCAAGGCTCCGCAAATGCTTCCAGCCGTGTTCCAAATATAGGCGATGGATGTTGACACACCGGTGCTTACGGACTGGTTTTGCCTGGAACGTGTAATGATGTGTAAACAGAGGGGGAACGTCGCTCCTCCGATGAAAGTCGGAAGGAACATGAGCGCGGCGCAGGCCAGGAATTCCTTGGCCACGACCATGTGCCACTGGGCCTGCATGTCGCCAAAGATGGTGATGAACCATGCGGGCAGAAGGCCAATGACTGGTGTGATGGCCAAAATGGTAAAGCCGTCGAGGATGAGCAGGCCAGCAAGAAATCTGATGGAGCAATAGGGAAGCAGGTATCTTGCCGCAAAATAACATCCGGCCGAAAGACCGATGAGATAGGCTGTGAGCATGGTCGAAAATGCGTAAACCGAAGTTCCGAAGACCAGAACAAGGGCATGACTCCATGCGTTTTCGAGCAGCATCCCAATTGTCCCGATGAGAAAAAGAATGAAAATCGGAATCGCAAAAGGAATCATGGCGGCATCATCAAGACGGTCTTTTTTTGTTTCGTCTTTTTTTTGTTTTTTTGAAGTCGTCAGTGGCTTCTCAGTACTTTCTATGAACGTGTCGCGTAGCAGGAAGATGCATGCCAGCCCTATCAGTACATTTAAAGTCGCCGCGAAATATATGGTCCAGTTGAGTCCGTAGTACGGTATCGCGAGAAACGCGCTGGAGAAGGAGCCAAGAGCTGCTCCGAAGGTGTTGATGGCGTACAGGGTTCCGATACGTGACCCGGCTTTCCCTGCATCCTTTTCGATATACTGTGCAAGCACGGGCAAGGTCGCACCCATGATAGACGTAGGAATGATGAGCAATACCAGCGCGATGAGGAATCTATACAGGGCAAGAGAGATCTCGGAATCATACGTCGCGGAAAATATGGCGGCATGTACAGATTCAGCGTTGGAAAGAATGAAGGGGAAGGCTAGGGCATAACATCCAAGCGCGATTTCCAGCCAGCCGTACATAATGCCAAGATTTATCCCTCGCCTGCTCAGTTTTGCACCGGCGTGACTCCCTAAGGCCAGACCCAGCATAAAGACAGCCAGAACAGTGGATATGGCCTGATTGGTACTGCCGAAAACGAGGGAAAGCATTCTGGCCCAGACAACCTGATAGGCTAGGGCACACATGCCCGACAGGAGAAACGCCAGTATAAGAATCACAAGTATGCGTGTAGGCAGGGCGTAGGAGGAAGATCGCGGCGAAGTCATTCGATGCTCCGGAAATGGCATGTTTAGTTGCAGTCGATTTCAGGTGAAGCTGAATACTTTAGTGCACAAAAAAACCCCTTCCGTGGGAAGGGGTTGCCAGAGGCTATGGGGGAGGCTCAGATGCCCATGATGTTGTAACCTGAATCCACGTAAATGACCTCGCCGGTGATGGCGCGGGAGAGGTCCGAGGCCAGGAAGAGGCCGGTTTTGCCCACGTCTTCCTGGATGATGTTGCGGCGCAGGGGGGCGCGTTCCTCGATGGTGGAGAGGATGGTCTTGAAGCCGGAGATGCCTGACGAGGCCAGGGTCTTGAGCGGACCTGCGCTGATTGCGTTGACGCGGATGCCGCGTTCGCCCAGATCCATGGCCAGGTAGCGTACGCTGCACTCCAGCGCGGCCTTGGCAACGCCCATGATGTTGTAATGGGTTATGACTTTTTCCGCGCCGTAGTAGGTCATGGCCATGACGGAGGAGTTGTCGTTCAACAGGGGTTCGTAGGCCTTGGAGATGGCCACCAGCGAGTAAGCCGAGATATCCATGGCCAGATGAAACCCTTCGCGGGAGGTGTCCACATAGCGGCCCTTCAGGTCGTCGCGGTTGGCGAAGGCAACGGAGTGGACCAAGATGTCGAAGTTACCCCATTTTTCCTTCACCATTTCAGCGGACTGGGCGATGGCGGCATCGTCGGCCACGTCACACTGAAACAGGAAATCGCTGCCAAGTTCCTCATGGATGGGCTCGACGCGTTTTTTGAGCGCCTCTCCTGCATAGCTGAGGGCAATGGAAGCACCGTTGTCCTTGAGTTCCTTGGCAATGGCGTAGGCAATGCTCTTGTCGTTGGCCACGCCAAAAATCAGGGCTTTCTTCCCTTGAACGAGCATGGATTATCTCCAGTTGTGTTTGTGCCTTACGGCAATTGCAAAGGGGAACCAGTCAGCAGTTCAAAAGCTTCCAGGTATTTTTTCTGTGTTTCGGCGATGACCTCAGCGGGCAGAGTCGGAGGCGGCGGGGTCTTGTCCCAGTCCGTTCCGCTCAGCCAGTCGCGCAGGTACTGCTTGTCAAAACTTGGCTGCGACTGACCGGGGACATACTTGTCCGCAGGCCAGAAACGGGAAGAATCCGGGGTCATGACTTCATCGATGAGCAGGATGTCCTTTTCGTTCAGGCCGAATTCGAATTTGGTATCAGCGATGATTATCCCGCGTTCGGCAGCCAGATCTCTGCCACGTGAATAGATGGCCAGGGAGAGTTCCTGGATCTTTTTGAGCAATCCCTCGCCAATGCGTGATTTGGCGTCGGCCAGGGTGATGTTTTCATCGTGAGCGCCAAGGTCCGCCTTGGTGGACGGGGTGAAGAGCGGCGTTTCGAGTTTGTCGGAATCCACCAGCCCGGCGGGCAGCTTGTAGCCGCAGACCGATCCGGTGGCCTTGTAGTCCTTGAAGCCCGAGCCGGTCAGATAACCGCGTACGATGCACTCGATGGGCAGCGGCTTGGCTTTTCGAACCACGACCGCGCGGCCTTCCAGTTCATCCCTGTAAGGAGCGAGGGCAGCAGGAAAATCGCGTACATCAGTGGCCAGTAGATGGTTGGAAACCAGATCCTTGAACGCGTCCATCCAATAGAGGGTGATCTGATTGAGGACCACGCCCTTGTAGGGGATGGGCTCGTTCATGATTACGTCAAAGGCGGACATGCGGTCCGTGGTTACGATCAGCAGGGTCTGTGGGTCGACTTCGTAGATATCGCGGACTTTTCCGCGAGAGATGAGCGGAAATTCACGAATTTTTGTTTTGGTAACGATTTTCATGGGTTCTCCAAACGTTGTTCGACGCTGCGGGCATGAGCTTCCAGGCCTTCCAGGCGGGCCAGACGGGCCACCTTTGAGCCGTGGGTGCCAATGTAGGCCTGGTCGGTGCAGATCAGGTTGGTTTTTTTGCAAAAAGTGTCCACCGACAGGGCGGAGGAAAAGCGTGCCGTGGAAAGAGTTGGCAGCACGTGGTTCGGGCCCGCGAAATAATCGCCCACGGGTTCGGGGGTGCTGTGGCCCATGAAAACCGCCCCGGCATTGCGCACCGAGCCGATCCAGGCCCAGGGGGCGGCCACGCTCAGTTCGAAATGTTCGGGCGCGAGACGGTTGATGAGTTCCATGCCCGTTTCAATATCGGGCACATGAATGAGCGCGCTCCATTCGGCAAGGGACTTGGACGCGATCTCCTGACGTGGAAGCGAGGAGAGCTGCAGGGCAAGTTCCTTTTTGACCTCGCCAAGAAGGTGGTTGTCCGAAGAAATGAGAATGCTTGAAGCCAGCGGATCATGCTCTGCCTGGGAAAGCATGTCGGCGGCCAGCCATTTCGGATTGGCCGTGGAGTCGGCCAGGATGGCGATTTCACTGGGTCCTGCGATCATGTCGATGCCGACTTGCCCGACGAGCAGGCGTTTGGCCGTGGTAACAAAGATGTTGCCCGGACCCGCGATGACATCGACCTTTGGAATGGACTCGGTGCCGTAGGCCAGGGCCGCTATGGCCCAGGCGGAACCGCACATGAAAATGGTGTCGATTCCCAGAATGGCGGCGGTGGCCAGGATATATGGGTTGAGCGTCCCATCCTTGCGTGGCGGACTGACCACGCAGATGGTTTTCACGCCCGCGACCTGCGCCGGGATGGCGTTCATGAGCAGGCTTGAAATGAGCGGGGTCTCCCCGCCTTGCCCGCCTGGCACGTATAGCCCCGCACGGTCCACGGGCAATACAAGCTGGCCCAGTGTGGTTCCGGGGGCGGGGGTGGTGATCCAGGAATTCTGCTTCTGGCGCAGATGAAAATCGCGGATGTTGGCGGCGGCTTCACGGATGATGTCCGCATCCTCTGCCGGTATCTGCTCCAGGGCGCGGGCAATGTTCGCTTTGGGGACGGCCAGTTGCGTGGGCGTAAGGCTGGGGCAGTCAAAACGACAGGTGTACTCGGCCACGGCTTCGTCACCACGGTCACGAACATTGGCGAGGATGTCCCGCACCAGCGGTTCGACATTGTCCTCACCAGCGTCCCGGCGCACGAGCCAGGACGTGATTCCGGCCCAGTCATTGGAAGATGTATACTCAAGGAGTCTTAACGGCATGAATGCTCTCGCATGTGTTCACTGTGGGATGAAGGGTCGATAAATGCAGGATTCCCGTTTTCACGGGAATGACAGAAATTCGCTCGCCGTTTCGTGTCATTCCCGCGAAGGCGGGAATCCATCCTTTCGATCAGGAAGTTGTTTTACGCAACGACAAAATGTCTATGCCCCGAACCTCCTAAAAGTCAATTCCTTCATCATTGGTGAAGTGATCACCGCGTGGTTCATAACTCATGAAACCGGTTTGCAATACTTCCCCGAGCCCGAGCAGTTAACATTTTGCAGGCAACTCTCAGGCCAGCAAACGTTAGCGGGCAAATGATGCCAACTTTTTCCTTGGTGGAGTAATAAAAGAGGGCCGGAGTTTTGCGTCTCCGGCCCGTGTGGCGTCAGATGTCAAAAGCTGCGTTAGAACTTGTACGAGAAACCGAGGGTTGCGAAGTAGGAAGAGTCAAGGTCGTAGTCGACATCTTCAAGAACTTCGCTGGAGCCTTTGAAGTAACCGAGTTCGTTAATTGCGGCCAAGTTTTCGTAGATCATGTACTTGTTTACCAAGTATACCTCAAATCCCGAGTCTTCCTTGGTAAAGTTGCAGGTATCGTCGTCGCTGGTGCCTCGAGCGTAGGCGAGGACCAGTTTGTGGGTCAGCTTCTCATCCACGAAGGACATCTGGTCAAAAACGACGCCAGCGGTCCACAGGCCAATTCCATCGGATCCGACGCCAAGGGCGTTGGTGGCGAAGGAATCATAGGTAGTACTGAAGGCGCGCACGCCGCCAATGTAAGGAGATACCCCCCAGCCTTCAGCTAAAGTGGGCATAAATGTCTGGTCGCCGTCAGTGTCGTCCAGACCGGTGGCGTAAGTGCTGAACAGCGTCACGGCCACTTCATCGAACGCGTAGGTGCCGGCCAGAGCTGCGTACCAACCAGCAGTTTCGAAGTCTCCAGCAGAAAGATCACCGTAGATCAGGTCTGCGGCGATAGTCAGCGGATCTGAGATTTTTAAGCCCGCGTTGGCACCAAGTATCCAGGCGTGGGCATCATCTTCCAGGCCGAGGGCATTGGCACCGAGCCACGCATAGGCAAAATACGGAGCTATGCTGAAATCATTGATCTTGATGGGCGCGGCGAGAAAGGCCATGTCGATGTCATCTTTATTGCCGTTCGCGGCACCGGTGTTGTAGCTGTTGTCTACGCCGCGTGAGTAGCCGACGGTGATACCAAGCATGTTATCGATGATTGGAGCGCTGACGATCAGCGCGGCGGCATCATCTTCGAATACGGGGTTGCCGAATACGCTGGGCAGTGCCACGTACTGCAGACCGGCCGTGACTTTGATCTGTGTGTCCGGGAGAGTGAAGTCCAGATAGGCATGCTTGACCTCGATGTTGCCCTTACCGTCGGTGCCCCAGTCACCTCCAACGTTGTCAGTGTTGTCGCCCCAGACGTTGTCTATTTCCAGACCCAGGACTGCTTTGAGATTTTCGTTGGCGATATAGTCGAAGTAGGTACGCATGCGCTGGGTGGTCATGTAGTGATCGGCATCGCCCACATCGCCATTATGATCCGTGAGATTGGTGGACCACATGCCGTAGACATCCAGGTTGCCTCGAACTTTCAGCTCCGTAGCTGACGCGCTGGTCGCCAGGACGGCGCAAAACACTATTGATGCCGCACAGTACAAGATGAAACGTGTTTTCACAACTTCCTCCTTTAACATTTTGTTTTTTTTAGACATCTGACAGCCGACAGAGAAACGCATTGCATCTTTGTATAGTCTTTTTCTGATTTTGAAATTGGGAGCGCTGTTAGTTTTTAACAAAATAAGAGGTGGTAATTTTGGAGGAGTTTCTGGAGAATTGGTAGGAGTGTTTGTAAGTCATGCCAGATTTATGACCGGGAAAATTTGTTAAAGATTCAGATTGATAAAAAGTAAGATCTGGCACGCAGTGTATGCAATCAAATTGTTATATTAGATACAATATAATGTACGTCGATGAGGGGGCCGTTAGTACGGGTGGAGAGACGTATTATTGATAGCTCTGGGAGGCGGAATTCAAGCGGAGAGCAGGATCGGTAGCAAAAAAAAGGGCCGGAGTTTTGCGTCTCCGGCCCCAGTGGCGTCAGGTGTGAAAATCCGAATTAGAACTTGTACTGGAAGCCGACGGTAGCAAAGTAGGAATTGTCGTCTTCAAGGTCTTCACCGTCGAAATCAGGAGCGAAGAAGCCCAGTTCGTTGATGGCGGCCAAGTTTTCATAGATCATGTACTTGTTGACGAAGTAGACTTCCCAAGCGGAAGACTTCTTATCGAACGCTACTTCGGTATCAGCGTATTCGTCGGAGGTACCCTGAGCGTAAGCGATTGTCAGCTCATGGGACAGCTTTTCAACGAAACTGATGTCGGCGAGCTTGAGGCCAACTGCCCACAGGGCATTGTCAACGCCGGAGAAGGTATCATAGGTGGTGCTGAAGGCGCGCACTCCACCAATGTAGGGGGTGAGGCCCCAACCTTCAGCGAGCTGCGGCAGCATGCCCAAGTCGTCGTCGTCATTATCCAGGCCGGTAAAGTAGGTGCCGAACAGGGTGGCGGTCATCATGTCCATCTTGTAGGAAGCGGCCAGGGCAGCGTACCAACCGTTGGAGTCGATGTCTTCGCCTTCATATTCCCAATCAGACTGACCGTAGATCAGGTCAGCGGCAATGGTCAACGGATCGAACATGGTCAGTTCGGCGTTGGCACCCAGAACCCACACGGTGGCGTCGTCAGTAGCGAACATGTCAGCCACGTTGTCATCATCAGTGTCTATACCAGACACTGTGTTCTGGCCCAACCAGCCATAGGCAAAGTAAGGGGCGATGCTGAAACCGTCCATCTTGATCGGAGCGACGATGAACGCCATGTCGACGTCGTCTTTGTTACCGTGCTTTTTGCCAGTGTTATAGCTGTTATCGACGCCACGGGAATAGCCAACGGCCAATCCGAACATGTCGTTGATGGGGGCGCTGACTATCAGGGCAGCAGCGTCTTCTTCGAAAACGGGGTTGCCGAAAACGCTGGGCAGGGCTACGTACTGCAGGCCGGCCTTGACGTTGATCTGGGTGTCCGGGAAGTTGAAGTCCATGTAGGCGTGCTTCACTTCGATGTTGCCCTTTCCATCGGTGTCCCAATCGGCACCGACGTTGTCGGTATTGTCGCCCCAAACATTGTCGATTTCCAGGCCCAGGACGGCCTTCAGATTCTCACTGGCGACATAGTCGAAGTAGGCGCGCATGCGCTGGGTGGTCATGTAGTTGTCGGCATCGCCTTCGTCGGAATTATAGTCGGTCAGGTTGGTGGACCACATGCCGTACACGTCGAGGTTGCCGCGAACTTTCAGTTCGGTGGCGGAAGCGCTGGTGACCATGCTGAAGAGCAGGGCGGCGACCAGGGCTACGAGAGCAAAACGTTTCATGTTCTTTCTCCTTTTGCTGTGAAAAAAACTAATCATCTGACGCCTGATAAGTAGGTATTATAAGTCGAGTCCAAAAAGCAAGCCTTTTTTGGTCGATTCGGGCCGCAAAGTTTAATTTTTTTTACTGTTTAATTTTTTGAACTCCGTCTGCCCCAGAGAGGTCCAATGGGTAGGCGACAACCATAGTTCTTTTTTTGGCCGTACCGGTCATGCCTGTGTGACTGTTGATGTTCACCACCAGATCGAGCACCCCATCGTTGTCCATGTCCGCGAGCGCGTAATCAGTAACCGTGCCTTTGATTCGCGCCGTTTTCCATTGTAGACTCATGCCTATCCCGTCCCAATAAAGGCTGTGCATTTCGCTCTGAGGGTAGTCCCGATAATTTGAGAACATTTGCGCCGAGACCGAGATGTTGCGGCTGATGATCAGTTCGTAACGTTTGTCTCTATCAAGGTTGCACGGGATGGCCCGCAGGGGCACGTATGCTGTGTACTGAGGTGAATTTTTCGCGGAGGGTGCTTTGAGCCCAAGAGCGGCGGGGTGGTATTCGATTCCCAAGTTCGAACCGGCGTATGTTTCTTCCGTGACGGTCAGCAGGCCTCCTGTGGAACTGTACACGCGCATGCGGTCATAGTCGTCGATGACGAGAACCTGATGCCCGTCTTCGACGGGAAGGAACGTCACGTTGAAGACAGAGCCGCCCTGCGGCAGACTGACAGTGGGGCCCAGTTCGTACTTGCCTCCGGTTTTGATCATTTGATGGATTTGACTCTCCATGTATTTAACCCTTCCGACGCTTTGACCGACAAGCGTCGGGGAAAAGGTCGGGGGCATGTTCAGCACGCCGAGAAAATAAGGGATGCGATCTTGCTGGATCGAAAAGCCATTGTCAAAGCCGATGATGAGTGAGTAGGGATTTTGCTCGGCTGCTGCAGCGATAACCAGTTCGTGGCGACCGTCGCGGTTAAGATCTATGCTGTTCAGACGGACATAATTGCGGCCGTTGGGCAGATCCATCTCTGCGACTTGTCGCATCTGACCTTCCGCAATCTTGTAGGCGATGATTGAAGATGACGTCATCAGGAACACTTCATTCTGTCCATCCCCATCCCCATCACACACCACCATCCCGCGCGAAGCGAACGGCAGGGTCTGGCTGCGCCAGCGGCCCATGGTGGAGTCGGCGTCTTCGTATTTCAGGGAGGGGTTGGCGTAGGCCGTGCCTGCCTTGGTTTCGTTGACGATGAGGGCTTCGTTCATGGGGGTGACCACGGGCTGGGCCTGGGCCACGGCTGATTCGGGCTTGCCGAAGACCTGGGTGTTGATGTCCTGGGCCACCGTTTCGAGGGTCGGGATGACCTTGCTCAGTTGCGTCTGCGTGGGGCGGGGCTGGTTTGCGCCCGCGGGGTCTATGGTGTTGACGTCCAGGCTGCATTCCTGACCCATGACGGTCAAAGATCCCCAGACCAGATAGTCGACGCCCAGCGCCTGGCGGATCTTTTCGGCCGCGCCGGAATCAGCGGGCAGGCTGGTCACGGTCTTTTTGACTGTCCCTGCATCAAGGGGAGTGAAATTTTCGGGCCAGGTCAGGCGCGTGGTCAGCATGCTCTGAATGCCCTGGCTCAAATATTGATACTCCTGCGGTCCATGCACCCCAAAGGGCAGCACCGCGAAGGTCTTGGCCTCCTGGGCCAGGGCCGGGGCGGCGCAAAGAAGCAGGACGGCGAGGTTGATGAGAAGTCTCTTGAACATTGTCTCCTCCGGGAATACAGATTTCGGACTTTGTCGGTTGAATGGCTAACAATAAAGTGGTTCTTCATGGTAAGGAATCTGGGGAATGTCAACAACTGCGGTGGATGCGACGGGTCGGGTTCGGTGTCATTCCCGCGCACGTTTGCCCGGCATGGGTAGGCGGGAATCCATGATTTTGTTTTTCATCGCATCTTAACAATAACAATAGAGGTACCCATGATCTCAAGACGCGATCTTCTCTTCGGCATGGCCCGGCGCCTGCGCGAGTCGGGCGGGGACAAGCCCGTTTCCGGCATCGGGGCGGACATTGGCGCCGCTGATGCCGCCTATGTCCGCAAGGAATATGGCCCTGCCAGAGATCTGTACAAGGAAGTGCTCAAGGAGAACCGCGCCCACAAGGAGGCCAGGATCAGGCAGGGCATGTGCCATTACCATCTGGGCGAATACGTGCAGGCCAAGGACCAGTTGCTCATGGTCTGCAAGCAGCATCCCGGTGAATACTTGGCCTGCCTGTATCTGGGCCTGGCCTATGCCCGGCGCGACCAGCTTGAGAAATGCATGGAGGTCTGGAAGGGCTTCGTGGACCGCGACCACATCGCCGTCATGCGCGAAATCAACGTGCATCGCGCTCTCTTTGAAACCGGCGAGCCCTTGACCGGAATGGAAGTGGCCGAGGCCGTGGAAAAGGCGCTGATGCAAGCGTAGCGCTTTCAGCCTTTCGATTTTTGACCTGTGTCCGTTTTTTGCGGTTGGCCCGGCAAGGACTTTTTTTGCGGGTGAAAGATACTTCTTTGCGCGCCCGATGTTTTTGTCTTCCAGACCGGGGCAAAACGCCCCGCTTGCTTCTCCCTGTGGAGATTTCCTCCATGATTCCAGATGATTTGTCTTCCGAACTCGCCGTTTGGGGCGAAATGTCCCTGTGGGGCGAAACGCCCCGATTTTGGGCTTGAAATCGCTTTATAGCCGGTTCCGGCACGCTTCATTGACGAATCCTCCAGCAGTCTTTTTTTTAGCGCACAATAAAATCAAGTATTTATAATAATTGTTTGGGTCCGGCCTTGTCTGGTCAAAGACAAAAGTTGGCGCACGTTGGCATGCGCGTTGCTTTAAGCGATTGAACCAGAAGGAGGCTTGCTTGCCGATCAGGCGGGCAGGCCAGTCAAGGAGGACTGAGTGACCGACGCCAATATCTTGCTTGTCGACGACGATGCGCAGTTCATCGAAATCATGAAGAAACGCCTGACCATGCGGCGCATGGAAGTGTTTCACGCAAGCAGCGGCGAAGAGGCCATGCAGAAGCTTGCTGTGCATGGCGAGATCGAGGTTGTCATCCTTGACGTGAAGCTGCCCGGGCGTAGCGGCATCGAGATGCTGCAACTCATCAAACAGCAGTTTCCTCTGGTGGAGGTGATCATGCTGACCGGACACGCTACCGTGGAATCGGCCATCGACGGCATGCGGCTGGGGGCTTCGGATTATCTGATGAAGCCCTGCGCCATTGATGTGCTGGTCGAAAAGGTCAAGGAAGCGGTGGAGAAGAAGCGCAGGCATGAAGAGAAGATAGTCGACGCACGGGTTCGGGAGATCGCCAGTCGCCGCACGTAGCGGCGATCAAAATGGAGCGCTCATGACTGACAGCATCCTTCTTGTCGATGACGAGACGCAGTTCCTGGCCACAATGGCCAAGCGTCTGCGCAAAAGGGGTTTTCTCGTCAGGACGGCAGGCAGCGGCCTTGAAGGTTTGCGAGCGCTGCAGACGGAACCCGCCGATGTGGTAGTGCTTGATGTCGGCATGCCGGACATGGACGGCATTCAGGTCCTGCGGGAGATCAAGCTGCGTTTTCCGCAGGTGCAGGTGCTCATGCTGACCGGGCACGCCGACATGGAAGTCGCCATTTCGGGCATGGCCATGGGCGCGTTCGACTATCTGATGAAGCCAGTGGAGCTTGATGTCCTGATAGGCAAAATCCGGGAGGCCTGTTCCCGGAGCAGGAAAGCGGGTGAGAGGCGCGGGTTGGAGTAAGCCACCTGCACAGGGAACATGGTCCTGTATACACAAGATTACGAGGAGGCGGTAACGCGTATGGGATTCTTTAAAGATTGGGGATCATTCATGGTGGAGGGCTCACGGTCCTTTGCCCGGTGGGAAGTGGAAAACGCCCGGATCATCCTGGGTGACAAGAAGCGGATCTGGTTGCTCTGCCTCATGCTCATCCCTGCATTGCTTGGCGGATGGGCCTATGCCGATGAAATCGGACAGGCCTTGCCGACAGTGATCGGAGGCAAGGAAGCTTACAGTCCGTCCTTTTACAGCCTTTATATTTTCTTCGTGTCGATTTTCGTCGGCGTGGGAGCGGGCCTCATTTCGGGCTGTATCGGCGCGGGCGGCGGCTTCATCATCGCACCGGCGCTCATGAGCGCGGGCGTCAAGGGCATCCTGGCCGTCGGCACGGACCTCTTTCACATCTTCGCCAAGGCCATCATGGGCAGCGTCCTGCATCGCAAGATGGGCAACGTGTCCGTACCCCTGGCCTTCGTTTTTCTGATCGGCGCCATCGTCGGCACGACCGTGGGTGCGGGAATCAACCGTGCGCTCTACAATGTGAATCCGGTTTTGAGCGACGCCTTCATCACCACCGTGTACACGGTCATGCTCGGTTTTCTGGGCTTTTACGGCATGTACGACTACTTCAGCGCCAAGAAGGCCGGCCATTCCGGCGGCGCGCATGATACCAGCGAAGGCGCCGGCATGACCGGCATCGCCAAGAAACTGCAGTCCGTGAATCTGCCGCCCATGGTCTCCTTCGACCAGGGTCTCATTCCCGGCGGGCGCAAGATCTCCTGGGTCTTCCTGGTTCTGTCCGGCATCCTGGTCGGCATGGCCGCAGGCATCATGGGCGTCGGCGGCGGCTTCCTGACCTTCCCGATCTTCGTCTACATCCTGGGCGTCTCTTCGCTCACCACCGTCGGCACGGACATCTTCCAGATCGTGTTCACGGCCGGTTATGGCGCCATCACCCAGTACGCCATCTACGGCTTCATCTTCTACACCCTGGCCATGGGCATGCTGCTCGGTTCTCTGGTCGGCATCCAGGTCGGCGCACTGGTGACCAAGGTCGTGCCCGGTATCACCATCCGCGGCTTCTTCGCCCTTTCGGTCATGGCCGGTTTCGTGAACCGGTTCTTCGCGCTGCCCAAAAAGATGGTCGCCATGGGCTATCTGCCCGAGTCGCTGGCAGGTTTCACCAAGGGCATGGATACGGTGGGCATGTACCTGTTCTTCATCGTCATTGCCCTGTTCGGTATCTGGGTATTCGGGGCATTTTTCAAGAATATCAAGACTCTGAAGTATGAGGACTGATGCTATGATTCATAACAAAAAGGAATTCACCGGGGGACTTGTCCTGATCGTGGCCTTCTTCGTAGTCCTTATTGCGATGTTCCAGCCCATTTTCGACGGGCACAACGCCATGGGATATCTGGACAATCTTTACAATTCTATCTCCAAGGGTTCGGCCTACTATGTGGACAACCTGAAGGAAGAGGCCAAGACCGTGTCCGGCTATCAGGTCAACGTGACCATGAAGATGGAAAACGAGACGCAGGCCGCCGATAGCGTCGCACTGATCGCCGCCACCGGAGCAACGGCGACGGCTGAAGGAAAGGACCTGACCATAGCCGGCGATTATTTCGCCATCCTGAGCACCATTCTTGATGATGCGGACCGCATGTATCACAACGACGGCGCGGCGCTCAAGACCAAGTATCCGGCGTTCCAGTCCAAGGATGATCGCCAGGCGCTCTACAACTGGAGCACGATCCTGGCCGGTTTCGACAAGGAACTGAAGGAACAGAAGGCGTTCGCCGAAGCCAAGGTTGCCTTCAACATCAATTCCAAGGTCGTGGAGACCGCCTACAACTACTACAGCGTGGTGCCCGAGCAGATCAGGGACAAGGCCGGGATCGTCATCTTCTCCCTGGTTTTCTATGTCGTCTACACCATGTGGTACGGCTTCGGCATCCTCTTCATCTTTGAAGGCTGGGGCCTGAAGATCAGCGGTCATTGATCATAAACGCATTGCAGGGGCTTTCCCTGCAAGAGAATCATCATCGTCGGCGTGGCCTCCCCTGGAGGCCGCGCCGAAATTTTTGGGCCGGGCGAATGTCCTTTGCCAGGTGGCGCGGCTCAAGGTACGGGAGAGCACATGAATCTTTCCGAATATTACAATACCGTCATGGAACTCAGCCACGGCATCGTCATCACCCTGGACGAGGACGGGCGGATCATCCATGGAAATTCGCGTTTCGAGGCGCTTTCCGGATACGAGATCGGCGACATCGCAGGTCGGGACTGGTTTGAGCTTTGCGTGGATGCCAAGCGGGTGGACTCTTTACGGGCGATTTTTGCCGGGATTGTTGAGGCCGGGACCCTGGCGTTCATGAAAGGCTCGCTCATGGCCAGGGATGGCCGCAAGATTTATATCGACTGGAACATGAAGCCCTTGTTCGACTCCCGGCGCAGTCTGGTCAGTGTCCTTTGCGTAGGCCAGGATGTCACGGCCCATGTACTGCGGCAGCATGAATTGCTGATCGAGCACGGGCGGCTGGTGGCCCTGAACAAGGAGCTGTCCTGCCTGCACGCCATGAATCGCATCGTCTCGAACATGGACAGCGAGCTGCCGGACATTCTGCGCGAGATATTGGCCATCATCCCGCCCTCGTTCCAGTATCCCCAGTCCACCGGCGTGCGCTTGCTGCTCGACGGCGAGGTGATCATCAGCGGAAAGTTCACGCCCGACGCCTCGTGCCGCCTGGAGCAGGATGTGCTCGTGCATAAGGTGAAGCGCGGGCACTTGAGTGTCAGCCTGTCGGGGAGCGCCGAGGACGGGACCAAGTTCGCCTTTCTGTCCACGGAGTCCGAACTGCTTGGGGCCCTGGCCAAGCATGTGGGCTGGATCATCGCCAAGCGCGAGGCCCTGTCGACAAAAAGGAACCTCGAACGTCAACTGCAGCATGCCGATCGGCTGGCCAAGATCGGCCAATTCGCTGCCGGCGTGGCGCATGAGCTGAACGAGCCACTGGCCAACATTCTGGGTTTTGCGCAGTTGGCCGAACAGACTCCCGGCCTTCCGGCGCAGGTCATGAAGGATCTGGACAACATCATAAAAGCGGCGCTGCACAGTCGCGAGGTGATCAAGAAACTGATGATCTTCGGTCGCCAGGTGCCGCTGCGCAAAACCCTGATCGACTTGAATCAGATCATCCGCGATTCCCTGTACTTCATCGAGATGAGCGCCTCCCGGGGCAAGGTCGAGGTGCGCATGAACCTGGCCGAAGGACTGCCCTCGATCATGGCCGATCCGCAGCATTTGAAGCAGGTCATCGTCAATCTGGTGGTCAACGGCATCCACGCCATGCCGGGGGGAGGGGTCTTGACCATAGAAACCCTGTCCTTCAAGGATGACGTCTATCTTCTGGTCAGCGACATCGGAGTAGGCATGACCCCGGAAGTCATGCGCCAGATTTTCAACCCGTTCTTCACCACCAAGGACGTGGATCAGGGTACGGGCCTCGGTCTTGCTGTGGTGCACGGGATTATCCATGCGCACGGAGGGATCATCGAAGTTGAAAGCGAACCGGGCCAGGGCACGCGTTTCGAGATCACGTTTCCATGCAGCCGGAGCGTGCGCGAAACCAATTCGGCCATCGACGACAAATAAGGACGAAAGAGCATGCAGGACAAGGCTACGACAATTCTGGCCGTGGATGACAGCCCCGCCACCCTCGAAGTCATCTCGCGCAATCTGACCGGGGCGGGGTATGTGGTGCATACCTGCGGCAGCGTCGAGGAAGCCGGGGCCTTTCTGGACGAGACGCCCGTGGATCTGATCATCACCGATTACAAGATGCCCCGAGCCAACGGACTGGAACTCATCAAATATGTGCGGGACAATTTTAAAGACACCGAGATCATGATGATCACGGGCTATCCCTCGATCAGCGGGGCCGTGGAGGCCATGCGCGACGGGGCCGGGGAATACCTGGCCAAGCCGTTCACCGGCGAGGAGCTTTTGGCCGTGGTTCGGCGCATTCTTGAAAAACAGGCCAGAAGACGCGCCGCCCATGCCGACGACCAGGAGCTCAGCGCTTTTGGGATCATCGGCAACTGTCCGGAGATGCAGGCCGTTTACGGACTTATCCGCAAGGCCGCGCAGACCAGCGCCAATGTGTTCATTTCCGGAGAATCGGGCACGGGCAAGGAACTGGTCGCCCGCGCGGTGCATTACAACAGCGATCGCAGGGCCTCTGCCTTTGTGCCGGTCAACTGCTCGGCCATTCCCGACACCCTGCTTGAGAGCGAACTCTTCGGCCACGTCAAGGGAGCCTTCACCGGGGCCAAGGACAGCCGGGCCGGTTTTTTCGAGATCGCCAACGGCGGGACCATCTTTCTGGACGAAATCGGAGACGCCAGCCCAAATCTGCAGGCCAAGCTGTTGCGGGTCATGCAGAGCAAGGAATTCTGCATGGTCGGGTCGTCACGCACCCGCACCGTGGACACCCGCATCATCGCGGCCACGCACAAGGATTTGAAGCGGCTGGTGGAGCAGGGCCTTTTCCGGGAGGATCTCTTTTACCGCATCCACGTGGTGGAGATCCGCCTGCCATCCCTGGCCGAGCGCGGGGACGACATTCTCATGCTGGCCAATCATTTCCTGCGCAAATTCGCTGCGGACATGAACTGTGAGCCCCCGCGCATGACCGATGAGGCTCTGGACGCCGTGGCGCAGTATGCCTGGCCCGGCAATGTGCGGGAGCTTGAGAACCTGTTGCAGCGTCTGGTCATCGTCGGAGACGGGCCGGTCATCGACATCACCGATCTGCCAGAGTCCATGCGCTTTTCCATCACTCGCGGCCGCCATGGGGACAAGACCCTGGCCGAGGTCGAAGCGGATCACATCCGCGCGGTCCTGGCCCGCATCGGAGATAACAAGACCCGTGCCGCCGAGATCCTGGGCATCGACCGCAAGACGCTCAGGGAGAAGTTGAAGCGTTTGGGATTGGGGTGATTTTTTCCATTGACCAGGATGTTGAAAATGAAAATGGCGGGACGCGGGGAATAAAAGCCGCTGCAAAGCGCCGTCATCCCCTTGAAGAAAGGGATCCATGTCTTTTTTTGAAGGCATCTCATGGCGGTCGCGGGCCGGGTTGGAGCGGGCAAGGGCCGTCGAAACTCCTTCTCCGGCCTCGTAGAGTTGAATCGCTGCGTGCAGGGCGAAAAATCCGGATAGCGCGGTGGGCAACGATTCAACAAACGATGCCTGGCTCAGTCAGACAGTCGGCGCCCCTCGCCCGCCCCAACCCGATCCGCTCGTTCGGTGGTGGGGCGAACTGTCTGAAAATTTCAGATGCCCAGATTGTCGAAAATGTCGGGACGCGGGGAATAAAAGCCGCTGCAAAGCGCCATCATCCCCTTGAAGAAGGGGATCCATGACTTTTCTTTGAAGGCATCTCATGGCGGTCGCGGTCCGGGTTGGAGCGGTCCAGGTGATTTCCGCTTTCTACAGATACTTCTTGAAAACCGCCCCCAGACTTTCGGCCGTGAAGGGCTTGCGCAGGATGTCGTTGACTCCGGCCTCCAGGGCCGCCTTGTTGTCGTTGGCTTCGTCTTGGGTCGTGACCATGATCACGGGCAGATCCTTCTTGGAGAAGGACTTGCGGATTTCCCGGGTCAGGTCGATGCCGGTTATGTCCGGCATGTTCAGGTCCGTCAGCACCATCTCCGGCGTGTTCGATTGCAGCCATTCCAGGGCGCTGGCCGGGAATTCGAAAAGCACGGGCTCATAGCCCAGCTCATGCAGGGTGGACTTGTAGATGTTAAGGATCATGCGCGAGTCATCCACGGCACAGATGCGCTTGCGGACCGTCTTTTTCTCTTCCGGGGCCAGAAGCTTCAGGGCCAGTCCCGAATATCCGTGTTCTTTGAGAATGGAGTAGAAGAAGTCCCGGATGTCCTGATGGGCCTTCGACAGCTGACTGAGGGCCATGGGCTGGAAACGTTCCTCCTCCATGAGGCTCAGGAATATTTGTTTGGCCTGGGCGTTGATGGCGGTCCTTATGATGCGCTGGGCGTCCTCATCCCTTTCGCTGGCCAGATTCTTGATTCCGGCGGCCATGATCTCGTTGAAATTGCGGTCGATGGCCTTGGCGGCGGCGATGCACACGTGATCCACCGGATCGCTCAGGCCCTGCGTCAGCACGTAAGCCCCACGGTCCAGCGGCAAGAGGCCCAGGGCTTCGTAGGCGGCGAAGCGCACGTTGGCGTTGGCGGGGTGGGTGTGCAGCAGCTTGCGGATGGGCGAGATGGCGGCCGGGTCACCGATGTCGCCCAGCACATTTAATGTATGGATGCGCAGATCTGCGTCGTCGAAGAGTAGATTCTCGGTCAGGATGGGCACGGCCTTGGGACCGATGCCGACCAGGGTTTTTTTGGCGTAGGTGCGCAGATGGGCGTAATGGGAGCGCATGGCCTCGTTGAGCTTGTCCAGGGAGATGGAGTCCTGGACCTTGGCGAAGATGTCGAGGATGAGCAGATCGAGCTGGTTGTCCGTGCCCATGCGTTCCGCAAGCCGCAGCATGGCGGTGGGCGTGCCCAGCTTGCCAAGGGCCTTGGTGGCGGTGATGATCAGGGTCCGGTTGCCGGAGTAGAGAAACTCGCTCACGGTGTTGGTGGCCTGTGGATCGCCGATTTCACCCAGGGTGTCGAGGATCTGGTTGATTTCGCCTACGTCCGTGGCCGCGAGCAGGGCTTCGATCAGATTGTCGACCACTTCCTCCAGGCGCAGCTCTCCGGCCATCAATATGTACATGTCGCGGCACGGAGTCTGAGGGTCGCTTATGGCCTTGGCGAGCAATTGGGGCTGGGCCAGCATCTTGACGGCCAGAAGTTCCCTGACCATCGGTAGATTTGCGACCATGTCCCGGTGTTCGGAAATGAACCGGCAGAGGACAGGCACGGCGAACTCGGGCGCGGCTTCCCGAAACGCGCCAAGCACCTGCTCACGGATATTTTTATCCATGTTCTCCAGGTAACCCAGCACCAGACGCGCCTTGATGGGGTCTTTCCCTCGGATATTGTCCTTGATCTCGGCGAGCAGATGAGCGTGATCAGCCATGGCGACCTCCCAGGTTGGGGATGAGGGCGGACAGGAGCGAGCCCAGGGCATCGGCGGAGGCATTGGCCTGGTCCAGAATCTCTGCGTGAGACGTCTGGGCCATGCAATCCGGCAGGTTCTTGTTGGTCAGGCAGGATATGCCCAGGATTTTGAGGCCCATGTGGTGGGCGGTGATGGCTTCGGGCACCGTGGACATGCCGATGGCGTCGGCTCCCATGATGCGATACATGCGCGTCTCGGCCGGAGTTTCAAGGCTGGGGCCGGCCACGGCCACGTAGACTCCCTGTTCCAGGCGCTGTCTGCAATTCATGGCGGCCTGCATGGCCTGCTCGCGCAGGACGGGGCAATACACCTGGGACATGTCCGGGAAACGCGGTCCCCAGTCGTCGACATTGGGGCCGGTCAGAGGGTTGTGTCCGGTCATGTTGATGTGGTCGGTCAGCAGCATGAGCCCGCCGGTGGCAAACAGGGGATTCAGGGCTCCGGCGGCATTGGTCAGGATCAGGTTTTCGGTCCCGAGCAGACCAAGGCAGGCGATGGGCAGCGTCACTTCCTGCGGGCTGTAGCCCTCGTAGAGATGAAAGCGGCCGGAAAAGACAAAGACCGGCGTGCCCTTTATCTCGGCCACAAGAAGGGCCCCTGCGTGTCCTTCAACGGTGGAGACCGGGAACCCGGGGATGTCCGCATAGGGGATGCTTTTTTGAATCCATGCCGATTCGATCCATTTTCCCAGGCCGCTGCCGAGCACAAGAGCGGTGTTGGGGATGGAGGGGCAGTTTTTTCTGATCCAGTCGGTGGCGGTGCGGGCTCTGGTCTGTATATCGGTCATTATCGTTATCCTTGAATTTTTGGGTCACGGAGCGTTTCTGCCCGTTGATCTGGACAGCGCTCCAAACGCTGGTGTACTGATTTGTCAAGCTGGCTTTTTGGAACTCCCCGGCTTGTTTCAAGGCGTCCATGTCGCAAAGAAATCAGACTTATCTTTCATCTTTCTTGCGGATTGTTTTGGTTTTGGCAAGGATTCCGAAGAGTTTATTTCCGTTTTTGACGAGGAAAGCCAAGCCTGCCGGACTTGCCCCGATGCGATTATGGATATAAGCGGGTCCGGCTTTATGAAGGAATTTTATCTTTTTTCAACGCCCAACAGTTCACACAAGGAAAGGCTCTTTTAGACATGAAGAACCCCATCGAATCCAAGAAACATAAAGTTCTCATTGCCAATCGGGGTGAGATCGCCATTCGCATCATGCAGGCCTGCCGCAAGCTTGGCCTGGCATTCGTGGCGCTTTTCACCGAGCCGGACAAGGACAGCGAGCACTGCGTCCTGGCGCGCAAACTCGGCGGAGACGAATCCCTGTACCGTGTCAGCTCATATCTCGACGCCAACGAAATCTTTGCCGTGGCGGATCAGGCCGGAGCTACGGCGATTCATCCCGGATACGGCTTCTTTGCCGAGGATTACCGCTTTGCCCGCCGTGTGGCCCAACGCGAGCAGAAGCTCATTTTCATCGGGCCTTCCTGGCAGGTCATCCGCGAGCTCGGCGACAAGATCAACACCAAGCGTCTGGCCCGCAAACTGGGCGTGCCCACGGTGCCCGGATCGGACAAGCCCGTGACGGACGATCTTGAAGCCGAACACATCGCCAAATCCCTGTTCGATTTTCAGAAGGAACAGGGCATCAACAAACCCGTCATCCTGGTCAAGGCCTCGGCCGGGGGCGGCGGCATGGGCATCGAGGAAGTGGACGACCTGGACAAGTTCCGAAGCGTCCTGCGACGCATCAAGAGCTATTCCAAGCGTCAATTCCGCGATGAAGGCGTGCTCATTGAACAGCGCATCTTCGACTTCAACCATCTGGAAGTGCAGATCGTGTCCGACCGCACTGGCCAGAATCCCGTCCATTTCGGCACCCGCAACTGCTCGGTGCAGTCTCTCGGACACCAGAAACGCATCGAGGTCGCGCCCGGGTTCGATCCGTCCTCCCTGCGCTACGCCTTCGACGCGAAGAAGGTGCTCGAAGACATCACCGAATATTCCCTGCGCATGGCCCGCGAAGCCGGTTATGACAATGTCGGCACCTGGGAATGGATCGTCAGCCCCACGGGGCAGCCGTTCCTGATGGAGGTCAACACCCGCATCCAGGTCGAGAACGGGGTCTCCGCGCGCATCGCGGCCATCAAGGGCAAGGGCGAGGTCGATCTCATCGCCGAGCAGATCCGGGTCGGTCTGGGCGCGCCGCTTGGCTACACCCAGAAGGACATCACCCTGAACGGCGTCGGCATCGAATACCGCATCATCGCCGAGGATCCGGACAACAAGTTCTCTCCCTGGGTGGGCCGTATCACCTCCTTTGGCTGGCCGGAGCAGGATTGGCTCAAGCTGCACAGTCAGGTGCCCACGGACCGGGAATACGAGATTCCGACGGACTTCGATCCCAACCTGGCCCTGGCCATCATCTGGGGCAAGGATCTGGCCGAGGCCAAGGCCCGTGGCGTTGAATTCCTGAATTCGCTGAACCTGCAGGGTGAGAACGCTTCCGGCGAAGCCCTGAAGTCCAATGTCGAATTCCTGAAACGCAAGACCGAGGGCATCCTGGCTTTCTAGGTTTCAAGCCGGCGCCTGGATCACATCCGCGCCGAGCACTGATTAAGCGCTCAAGCTACGCCGGAAAATCCGGCATAACCCAAGCATGCGAGGCAATCGCGCACTCTTATGGATATCGAAAAACGCATACAAGAACTTCGGGACCGCCTGAAATATATTCTGGACATCTTCGGACCCGATGAAAATACCAATGTCATCATGCTTGAAGCCAAGCTCGGCGAGTATGTCGCTCGCGAGCCGGGCCTGCCCAAGCAGGAAGCCATAAGGCAACTGGAAACTCTGGAAGAGCTGTTTCGCTTCCTGGAGAAGAAGCTCGAACGCGAGCTGACCCCCATGAACAAGGTGCGCATCGTCCGGCACCCGCAACGCATCTGCCTCAAGGACATCCTTGAAAACGTGTACGACAACTACACCGAGATCGGCGGTCAGGACGAGTACAGCATCGATCCGAGCATGCTCATCGCCCGAGCCTACATCACCCGCAGGCGTGGCAACAAGGTCCACAACCAGGCCGTCATGGTCATCGGTCAGGAAAAGGGGCACGGCCAGGAGTTCCGCAACGGCGGTTCCGTCAAGCCCTGGGGCAACGCCAAGGCTCTGTACTACATGAAGGTCGCCGAGACCGAGAACATTCCGATCCACACCTACATCTTCACACCGGGCTCCTACCCCATCGAGGACTATCCCGGCGCGGCGCAGCAGATTGCCGACAACCTCTATGACATGGCCGGCCTCAAGGTGCCCATCGTGGCGGTCATTTCCGAAGGCGGTTCCGGCGGAGCCGAGGCCATTGGCCTTGCCGACACGCGCATCATGATGTCGCACGGCTACTATTCGGTCATCTCGCCCGAGGGCGCGGCCGCCATCGAAGGCCGCCTGCGCGGCGGGCAGCGCGCCGAACCCAAACTCATCGAGCACTGTGCCAAGCAGCTCAAGATGACGGCGGACGACAACCGCGCCATGGGTTTTGTGGACTGGAAGATCAATGAGCCCGAGCTTGGCGCGCGGCCCGAGCATTACGACTTCTTCCGCAAGCTGCGTAAATCCGTGGTCTCTTCGACGGACGAGATAGTCCTGAACGTCCGGGGAATGCGCTTTTTCCGGTCCCTTGCGCTGCGGCGTCACAAGGGCGCGGACGTGTACGTGCGCTGGAGCCTCGACAGCCGGGCCAAGGAGCGTCTGCTCTGGACCCGCTACATGAAGTTCCGTCGCATGGCCCAGGACGCCTACCTGGACAAGCGCCATTGGCTCAGCCGGGGCAGCGACTGGACCAGTGAGTTCATATCCTCCCTGTACTCCTATTTCCGCTACGATCTCTTCGGCAAGCAGCACAAGAAGGTCACGGAGCTGGCTGAGGACATGCACGCGGAGATGCAGGTCGTGGTCGGCCGCTCTTCGCGATACTGGAAGAACGTCATGTCCAAGCTGTCTTTCGGCAAGACCAAGAAGGACGTGGACAAGGCCGGACTGACTTCCCTGTCCGCCTGGGACGACGGTGCGCAGAACAGCGGCAAGTGGCAGTACGTCAGCCCCCAGGCCAAGCTCGACCGGGCCGTGGTCTGCCCCAACACCGCCGTGCACGGATGCCTTGACCAGTGGGCCCCGGATCTCTTCGGGGAGTGGGCCGGAGTGTGCAGCTTTTGCGGGCACCATTTTCCCATGGAATACCAGTGGTATCTGCACAACATCTTCGATCCCGGCTCCATCTACGAGGTCTTCAGCGAGATCGAGTCCACCAATCCCCTGAAGTTCGAGGGATTCGACCTCAAGCTCGACGAGGCCAAGCGCAAGACCGGCCACAAGTGCGGGTGCATGACCTTTGAAGCCCGCATCGAGGGCACTTCGGTCATGGTCGCCATGTTCATGGGCGCTTTCCGTGGCGGCAGCGTAGGCGCGGCCGAGGGCGAGAAGTTCATTCGCGCCATGGAAAGGGCGCGCAAGAAGCAGCTGCCTTTCCTGTCCTATGTGCACGGCACCGCAGGCATCCGCATCCAGGAAGGCGTCAACGGCGTCATCCAGATGCCGCGCTGCACCATGGCAGTGCGCCGCTACACCGAAGCCGGCGGCCTGTATCTGGTGCTCTACGACACCAATTCCTACGCCGGGCCCGTGGCCAGCTTTCTGGGATGCTCGCCGTACCAGTTCTCGGTGCGTTCGGCCAATATCGGTTTCGCCGGTCCCGGAGTCATCAAGGAGACTACAGGCATGGATATCCCGCCCAATTACCACAACGCCTATCAGGCGCTGGCTCGCGGGCATATCCAGGGCATCTGGGATCGCCGGGAAATCCGGGGCAACCTGGTCCAGTCCCTGCAAACCATGGGCGGCCGCAACCTTTATTACCGTTAGGAGACCGTAGAAAAATGGCGATCTGCCGCGTCAGCGAAAAATCCAGACCGCTCATGTATGCGCAATACACCGCGCGCCTGGATTTTTTCGCTACCTTGCATCTCACCATTTTTGAACGGTCTGCGAATTTTGAATTTTTCAGTCAGTTAGGAGTCATCAGTGATTGACGTTAAAGAATTGTTGCGGGAGCTGCGCGAGGAACCTTACGAGAAGATCTCCATCAAGGCTCCCCATAGCGGAAAAGTGGAATTCGTGGCCAAGGAGCCCGGAGTGCGGGTCGTGGGCCCCAGCGGCACCTGGAAGGAGGTCCCCGGGACTCTGTTGGTCCGGATGGAGCGCGAGAATGTCAAGAAACCTCTGTTCGCCCCGCAGAAGGGCGAGGTCATGTCCCTGGGCGAGATCGAAAACGGCCAGTTCGTGCAGGCCGGTCAGGAACTCATGACCATCCGGCATTACCTGACCCGCGAAGAGGTCATCGCCCGTATCCTGCGCCGCTCCCTGTCCCTGTTTCTGGCCCCGGAGAAGGGTAAGTATTATTTCTTCCCCGACGTGGACATCAAGATCAAGACCAAGGGCAGCCAGAGCGTGCACATAAAGGACGGGATGGAGCTTTTCATCCTTTCGCGCATGAAGCGCGAGACCTCGATCCGGTACAGCGGCCCGGACGGCATCATCTATGCCGTCTATTTCGAGACCAACGACTCCGTGGACCGGGACAGCCCGCTCATCGGAGTCTGTCCCGAAGACCAGCTTGGCCAGATTCAGGAAGTCGTCAGCCGAGTGCAGAGCGACTGGGAGGAGAGAGACTGATGGGCAAGGTCCTGCAAGTTCGAGTGTACGCCTACACCTACAGCGAGGAAGATGTCCGCAAGGCCTGGCCACGGCTGTGGAGCCTGGCCTTCGAAGAGACCAAACCCGGATTTCCCTACGAGATGGCTGGGGTGCTTGAGCTTGTCAGGGCCCTTGATGACCTGTATCAGTTCGGAGTCATTGCCGAGGCCATCAGCAAGGTTTTGGCCTCGGGACTTCCCAAGGTCGTGCAGGCGGTGGAGGAGTTGCAGCGGCACCTTGCCGACTGGAATCCGCAGGCCGCCAACCAGGCCTCCGACAGGATCGAAGAGGGGCTTGGCGAGCTGGAAAGGCTGGTGGCCAATCCATGACCGAATCAACATACACGAGGAGACGACATGGCAGGTAGTCTGAATAAAGCAATCCTGATCGGCCGTTTGGGCCGTGATCCGGAGATGCGCTACACTCCGTCCGGGCAGCCGGTGGCCAATTTTTCCATTGCCACGGATGAGACATACACGGGCAAGGACGGGCAGAAGGTCGAAAAGACCGAATGGCACCGCATCGTGGTCTGGGGCAAGCAGGCTGAATTCTGCGGCAATTATCTTTCCAAGGGCCGCCTGGTCTACATCGAGGGCAAGATCGAGACCCGCAAGTGGACAGACAAGGACGGCGTGGAGAAATACACCACGGAAATCAAGGCCGACCGCGTGCAGGGACTCGATTCCCGCCAGCCCGAAGGCGGCTACGCCCAGGCCCCGCAATACCAGCAGCGCCCCCAGGCCGCACCCCAGCAGGGCGGCGGGAAGGCCGGCTACGACGACGACATGGGCCCGGCCTTCCCTTCCGAGGCCAGCGGGATGGATGACGCGCCGTTTTAGCGAATACCTTTTTACAAACTGTAAATAATAGAAGTGGAGTCACTGAAATGACTCCACTTTTTTTGTTGTTGACAACTCCCCGATAGAGAAAATCAACAAATCCCCAGTAGGCTCTCCTTGTTGGGGATTTGTCATTCTTGTGATGTTTCTGAAGGAAATGGCGTCTGTTTTTTATCGAAAGATGGCATTGCAACAGGTCGTCATTCCCTTGGACCCGCTCGGCTCGTTTCAGACCCGGGAAATGGCGGCAACTATTTGGTCTTTGATTTTTTAAGCTCCGTGAGTGAAGACAACTGGAGCAGGGTTGAATGACGGCAGGACATGGGCTCGGTCTTTTGATGAGATAAGTAGCCATGTCGTGTGTAATCAATAAGTTGGGAAATAAAGGTGAGGAAAATGGAGAAGGCGAAGGTTTATTTTACCGATTTTCGCACGGTGGCATTTGGAGACGGGCTGCCCACCAAGCTCAAGAAGATGCTCAGAAAGGCCGGGATCGGGGAGATCGACATGGACGGAAAGTTCGTGGCCATCAAGCTGCATTTTGGGGAACTGGGCAACATCAGCTATCTGCGTCCCAACTATGCCAAGGCCGTGGCCGACCTGGTCAAGGAGTTTGGCGGCAAGCCGTTTTTGACCGACTGCAACACCATGTACCCGGGCAAGCGCAAGAACGCTCTCGAGCATCTGGAATGCGCCTGGGAAAACGGGTTCTCGCCGCTGTCGGTCGGCTGCCCCATCCTCATCGGGGACGGGCTGAAGGGAACCGACGATATCGCGGTGCCCGTGGTCGGCGGGGAATATGTCAAGGAAGCCAAGATCGGGCGGGCCGTCATGGACGCGGACGTGTTCGTCAGCCTGACGCATTTCAAGGGACATGAGATGACCGGTTTCGGCGGGGCCATCAAGAATATCGGCATGGGCTGTGGCTCTCGGGCCGGCAAGACCGAGCAGCACAGCGGCGGCAAGGCCTCCATCGACGAGGCCAAATGCCGGGGCTGCATGGCCTGCCTGAAGGAATGCGCCAACGAGGGGCTTTTCTTCGACGAGGAAGCAGGGAAAATGCGCGTCAACGAGGACAATTGCGTCGGCTGCGGCCGCTGTCTCGGGGCGTGTAATTTCGACGCCATCGCATTCAGGAATTTCGCGGCCAACGAGCTCCTGAACAAGCGCATGGCGGAATATACCAAGGCGGTCGTGGACGGCCGTCCACACTTCCACATCTCGCTTATCGTGGATGTCTCCCCCAACTGCGACTGTCACGGCGAAAACGACGCGCCCATCCTGCCCAACCTCGGGATGTTCGCTTCCTTCGACCCGTTGGCCCTGGACCAGGCCTGCGTGGACGCCTGCATGAAGGCCAAGCCGCTCCCGGGGAGCCAGCTCTACGAAAACTTGTCAAAGCCGGATTTTCTGGACCATCACGACCACTTCAAGAACTCCACGCCCCAGTCGGAATGGCGTTCCTGCCTCGATCATGCGGAAAAGATCGGACTGGGTACCCGGGACTATGAGCTGATCTCCGTCAAATAAGCCCTGTGCATGAAGCGGAGGGCTTATCGACGAGTCGGAACGGTTTTGACTTTGTCGGCCTGATTGGCCGGAATACGGCCGACACGCTGCCGCTGGTCACGTTCCTGGCTTATGCGGATCACGGCATCGTGCAGGACCCTTCCGGAAGTGAGCAGGAATCTTGTCCACGGTATGGACGCCAGGCAGGCCAGATAGGAAACAGAAAGCCGGAGGGCGTATGAGCCACGATAGATTGGCGGACATCGGAGTTGTCGGGCTGGCGGTCATGGGGGAGAATCTTGTGCTCAACATGGAGGGCAAGGGCTTCACCGTGGCCTGCTTCAATCGCACCGTGGTCAAGGTCGATGCGTTCATGAGCGGGCGTGGCGCGAACAAAAATATCATCGGCTGTCATGACCTTAAGGAACTGGTCCAGGCGCTCTCAAGGCCGCGCAAGGTCATGTGCATGATCAAGGCCGGCGAAGCCGTGGACGCGCTGATGACAGCCCTCATCCCCCTGCTCGAACCCGGCGACATCATCATCGACGGGGGAAATTCGCATTATCTGGACACCAGCCGCCGCGTGCTGGAAGCGCGCGAGCACAACATCCTGTTCGTTGGGACCGGTATTTCCGGCGGAGAGGAAGGCGCGTTGACCGGCCCCTCGATCATGCCCGGAGGCGCCACCCCGGCCTGGGAGAGCATCCGGCCCATTTTTCAGCGCATCTGCGCCGTGACGCCCGACGGCGAGCCCTGCTGCGAGTGGATGGGCGAAGGCGGGGCCGGGCATTTTGTCAAGATGGTGCACAATGGCATCGAGTACGGCGACATGCAGCTCATCTGCGAAGTCTACCACCTGATGAAGGCCGGGCTCGGGATGTCCAACGAAGACATGCGCGCCGTCTTTTCCCGCTGGAACATGGGGCGGCTCGATTCCTACCTGATCGAGATCACGGCGGACATTCTCGGTTTCCGCGACGAGGAGGGCACCTACCCCCTCGACGTCATCCTCGACGCCGCCCAGCAGAAGGGCACGGGCAAGTGGACGGTCAACGTGGCCCTTGATGTGGGGCAGCCCCTTACGCTCATCGGGGAAGCCGTCTTCGCCCGGTCCCTGTCGGCCCTGAAGGACGAGCGTCTTGCCGCCTCCAAGGTTCTCGCAGGTCCCGCGCCATCGGGCATGGACGTGCTGTTCGAAGACCTCGAACAGGCCCTCTATGCCGCCAAGATCGTCTCCTACGCCCAGGGTTTTCAGCTTCTGCGGGCCGAGGCGCAAGAACAGGGATGGGCCCTAGACCATGGGAAAATCGCCAGGATATGGCGCGGCGGGTGCATCATTCGCTCCGCCTTTCTGAAGAATATTGAAAGCGCCTTTTCCGAGAACCCGGATCTTGTGAACCTTCTGCTTGATTCTTTTTTCAGCGAAGCGGTCGTGCAGGCCCAGACCGGCTGGCGGCGCGTCGTGGCGGCCGGGGCCGTGAGCGGCATCCCCATGCCGACTCTGTCGGCAGCTCTGGCCTTTTTCGACGGCTACCGCGCGGCTGTGCTGCCCGCCAACCTGTTGCAGGCCCAGCGCGATTATTTCGGAGCCCACACCTACGAGAGGACGGACCGGCCTCGCGGCGAGCGCTTTCACACCAACTGGACCGGGAGGGGCGGCGCGACCTCCTCGACGTCCTATGAAGTCTAGGGAGCAAGGGGAATGATATTTGCGAATAAATGCGCGCGATGCGTGGGATCGGCCATCATGACGGCCGTTCTGCGTTTCTGGGCGGCAAGCGGCCCTGTCGGCGCTGCAAAATTTGAACACGGACACGGAATTTCGTTTATCTTCAAATGTCACGGGAAGGATTTCGTGCCTGGATTTTCCCCGGCATCGGGTTTCGACGGACTCAAGAACAAGGAACGGGCGGTCATGAATTTTATTGCAAAATACGTCTCCGATGAAATGCGCAGCTTCTTTTCAGGCGGCGGATATGATTTGGAGTACATCGATTACGACTGGCCCCTGAACGAACAGGAGGTCGCCCCATGAGACGTGTTGCATCTTTCCGGCAAGGCAGGGTTCTCAAGATCCTGGCGATGCTTCTCGCTGCGGGGCTGTTGCTGGCGGCAGCCCGGTACTTCGATGTGCAGACCCTTTTCCGGCAGGCCTTGCAGTGGATCGCGGATCTCGGTCCGACGGGTCCGATCCTTTTTGTCGCCCTGTACATCATAGCCTGCGTGCTGCTTCTGCCCGGGTCCATATTGACCCTCGGGGCGGGGGTGGTCTTTGGTCTGGGCAAGGGCTTCATCGCCGTTTCCGTGGGCGCGACCCTGGGCGCGACCTGCGCTTTCCTGGTGGGACGCTATCTGGCCCGGGACTGGGTGGCCGCGAAGATCGCGGGCAACGAGAAATTCAGGGCCGTTGATGATGCCGTGGCCCGCGAGGGCTGGAAGATCGTATTTCTGACCCGCCTGTCGCCCGTTTTCCCTTTCAATATCCTCAATTACGCCTTCGGCCTGACCAAGGTCGGCCTCAAGGATTTTTTTCTGGCTTCCTGGATCGGCATGATCCCCGGGACCATCATGTATGTGTACATCGGCTCCCTGGCCGGGGATCTGGCCGGTCTTGGCGCTGGCGGGCGCGAGCGCACAGCCGGGGAGTGGGCTCTGTACGGGGTGGGCTTTCTGGCCACCGTCGCCGTGACGGTTGTCGTCACACGCCTGGCCCGCAAGGCGCTGGCGGGCAAAATCGCAGCGTGAAGGAGATTCGTCATGGCGGATTCGAAGGTGCATTCTGTAAAACTTGAGCCCCGGGACGAGCACAACAGGGCGCTGGAGTCCTTGGTTCATCCATCGGGCTGGACCAATCCCAGGCCAAGGCCCGTCTACAACCTCGTGGTCATCGGCGGCGGGACAGCCGGGCTCGTGTGCGCGGCCGGGGCGGCCGGGCTGGGGGCCAAGGTGGCCCTCATCGAACGGGATTTTCTCGGTGGCGATTGCCTGAACTTCGGGTGCGTTCCGTCCAAGGCGCTGCTCCGGGCAGGACGCGCGGCAGCGGCCGTGCGGGACGCCGGAGACTTCGGCGTGCATGTGCCGGACGGGACCCGCGTCGACTTCGGTCAGGTCATGGAGCGCATGCGCAGGCTGCGGGCGTCCATCGCGCCGAGCGACTCCGCGCAGCGTTTTCGGGACCTGGGGGTGGATGTGTTCCTCGGCCAGGGGCGTTTCACGGACCCTCACACCGTGGAGGTCGGCGGGGAGCGACTGTCTTTTGTCAAGGCGGTGGTCGCCACCGGGGCGCGGGCCGCAGCGCCGCCCATCGAAGGGCTGGAGACGGTGCGCTACCTCACCAACGAGACGATCTTTTCCCTGACCGAGCTGCCCAGACGCCTGGCCGTCATCGGCACGGGACCCGTCGGCTGCGAGCTGGCCCAGGCTTTCGCCCGCTTCGGCTCCGAGGTGCTGCTGATCGAGTCTTCCCGAGACATCCTGCCCAAGGAGGACCGGGATGCGGCGGAGATCGTCCGCAAGGCGCTGCTTAAGGATGGCGTGAAGCTTCTGTGTTGTGGCAAGGAGGTCAAGGTCTCGGGGGCGGACGGAGACAAAATCCGGCTCGTGGCCAACTCCAAGGCGGGCAGCTATGACGAGGTTGTCGACGAGCTGCTTATCGCCGTTGGTCGCAAGCCCAACGTCGAGGGGCTGGGACTGGAGGAGGCCGGGGTGACGTTCTCGGCCAAGGGCGTGCAGGTCGATGACCATCTGCGCACGACCAACCCCGACATCTTCGCCGCCGGGGACGTCTGCTCCCCCTTCCAGTTCACCCACGCCGCGGACTTCATGGCCCGCACGGTGCTGCGCAACGCGCTGTTCAAGGGACGGGCCAAGGTCAGCGCCCTGACCATCCCCTGGTGCACGTATACGGAGCCCGAGATCGCCCACGTGGGCCTGACCGAGCGGGACGCTACGGAGAAAGGCATCGCGGTTGACACCTTCACCCGGTCCTTGGACGAGGTCGACAGGGCGATCCTCGAAGGGCAGACTGATGGCTTTGTAAGGGTGCATGTGCGCAAGGGCACGGACAGGATCGTGGGCGCGACGATCGTCGCCGGCAATGCGGGCGACATGATCTCGGAGATTTCGCTGGCCATGACGAGCGGTCTGGGGCTTGGAAAAATCGCAAACACCATCCATCCCTACCCGACCCAGGGCGAGGCCATCCGCCAGGTCGCCGACGCCTACAACAGGGGCAGGTTGACCCCGCTTGTGAAGTCTCTCTTTGGCTACTGGCTTGCCTGGCAGCGCAGACGGAAGTGAAGCCCGGGGCATATGCCGTTCCAGTCATGGCGATAACGTCATGGCAAGACAGAGCTGCTTCGTTTCATTGTAATTTGATATCGATTTCCGGACGGGATGAAGGCTGCGCCGCCCTTAAGGTCATGACGGCGCAGCGTTACCGATTTTTCTCATTCCGGTAGCAGGAACTGTTTGCGTATTTACATGTAAATTCCGTGGTAATTTTGGAAAAATGATGGCTTTATCAAGCTTGAATCGGCCCGGAAGAACTTGCGGATTTTTTCATGTTGGCGCTGTTGTCCGGGAAGCACGAATAGGGGGAGCGGGATTCATGAAGCGCTCGAAGATGGCGCATGGCGCTGAATGGTCGGAAAATGTTCCGGTGCCGCGATGAAGTGGAGCCTGATCGGCGTCCTGTCGCTTATGGTCCTCTTTTTGGCGTGCTCCGCGTACGGCGAGCCGCTCAGACTGAGCACGCTTGAGTGGCCTCCTTTCGTCGGTCGGGATCTTCCGGACCAGGGGACGACCGGCGCTCGCGTGCGGCGCATTTGCGCCGTCGCGGGGCTGGAGCCGCTCATGTCTTTTTTGCCCTGGAGGCGAGTGCTCATGGAGGCTCGCACCGGGGCCGCCCAAGGCTACTTTCCTGAATACCGTTCGGCAAGTCGTGAGAAGGAGTTTTACTTCTCGAAGGCAGTCGGGTGCAGTGTGGTGGGGCTGGTGCACAAAAGTGGCATGACGCGGAACTGGACCCGGCTGGAGGATCTGGCCGCCTACAGGATCGGCGTCGTGGACGGGTATGTGAACACCGAGGAATTCGACCGTCTTGTGGACATGGGCATCCTGCATCCCATCAAGTGCAATTCCGATGAGCTGGCCCTGCGCATGATCGAGGCCGGGCGCATCGACGCGGTCGTCATGGACCGGGCCGTGTTCCGGCATCTTTCAGGCCCGGTGAAACCGTCGCACGCGCCGCCTCCGCTGGTCTTCGCTGAAAAAATCCTGGTCGTGCATTCACTGCACGTCTGTTTTCCCCGGACTCCCGCCGGAAAGTCGCTGGTGGAGCGCTTTAACCGCGCAATCGTGTCCGGCGGGCTTGAGCTGATTTGCGCCTCCACGTCCGAGGGCAGACCCTGACTATTCACCGCTTTGTCCTCCTTGCATCCAAAGATGTTGGCCTTTTAGCGTATTCCGGGCAATCCGCTGAGTCGGGGTCGTTTCCTGGCGAATTTTTTCGGAGAATTCCGGTGACAGTTCTAGGACGGAAGCGCCTCTGTGTCTTCAATTGAGTGTGTGTTGTCGATATGTTGAATTGACAAACATGACCCCGTTGGTTTTGATGCGCACCTCGTGCCCAAGGATAACTCCCGGATGAGCGGCATGGTTTATTTGTTTTCAGGCACCGCAATCCACGCCGTCTGCGTGTAAAATCGGCGCTGACGGTCTTGCCAAACGGTCCCGGGCGCGGGACAAACATGGATGGTGCGGGATATGATTATCGGAGTGGGTGTCGACATTGCGGAGCTGGAGAGGATCGCGCGGTCGTATGCGCGGTTCGGCGACAAATTCAGCTCAAGAATTCTGACCCCGGCGGAGATGGCTCTTGTTCCGGCCAATGCGGTCCCTTTTCTGGCCTCCCGCTTCGCGGCCAAGGAGGCGGCGGTCAAGGCGCTAGGCACGGGATTCAGCGGAGGGATCACTTTCCAGGATATCGAGGTCCGTTCCGACGCGCTCGGGAAGCCGCTGCTCTTTTTTCACAACCAGGCCGAGCTCAGGTGCCGGGCCCTGGGGGTTCGGACCACACACATCACCCTGTCCCACAGCCGCGAAAACGCCGTGGCCATGGTCATTCTTGAGGGATGAGCTTCGCGCAGATTCTAATCCTGCGCTGAATTTTCACGCCGATGTTCGCGGAGCACCCAAGGCCGCCCCGCGAACATAAATTCATGGCTGAATTTCAACCGTCGCCTCGTGCGCGCCGGACAGGGCCTGGGGACCGGTCTTGCCCAGAAAGATGCGCCCGGCATCCACTCCAAGCTCCTGCACGAGATGATTCTTCACGAACTCCGCCCGGGTTGCGGCCAGGCGCACAAGATCGCCGTCGGTGATGCTGATCAGCTCCCTGAGCTTGGCTTCCTGTACTTCGCGGGGGACTTCCTTGTGCATGCCGAAGGCGCCCTTTTCCTTTTCCACGGGCTCTTCCTTGTAGGCCTCCCAGAGTATTTCCGGGTATTCCTCGTCCGTGAGCTCAATCTCCTCCAGCTTGGTTTTTTCACGTTCCCGGCGGGGCAGATCATCGAATTTGATGACCTGTAGCTTGCGCATGAACTGCAGGTCGGCCAAGGCCTGCCTGTCGGCGGCGGGATCGGAGTGTCCAAGGATGGAGATTTTGATCCCCGGGCGCTGTGCCAGGATGTCGGCCAGGGCCTGCATGTTCTGCAGGGCTTCGGGCGCGGGCGCGGACAGGCCCGGCGGGAAGGGGAGCCTGTTCAAATCTTCGCCGCCTCCGTCGGGGACGAGGCTGGCCAGCAGGGAGAAGGGAGAGGCGATGGCTTTGACGATGAGGCCCAGGAAGGCTTGCAGGACAATGCCGCCGATGCTGAACTTCGGGTCGCTCAGGTCACCCTTGACGGGCAGGTTGATGGTGATGTTGCCGGACATGTCCCTGAGCAGGGCGAGCCCCAGCTTGATCGGCACGTCGGCCGCGTCCGGGGATTCGACCTTGTCGCCCAGTTCAAGCTGACGGGCCTTGATGGCATTGCCCATGGCCAGCTTGCTGGCTTCGGTGCGCACGTTTATTTCCCAGTCCAGTTGTCCGCGCGTGACGGGATAGGCAATGAATTTGGAGGAATAGGACGACAGCCCGACCAGGTCCAGATTACGCAGGGTCACGGTGCTGTTTGTTTCCACGGGAGTCTTGAGCGGTGAGACCCACCCCTTGGCGGTGATGGGCGCGGAGCCGTCGATGATGGCGGTCAGGTCCAGTTGCGTGCGCTTCGCCGGGTCCAGGGAAAAACCTGTCACGGTCAAATCCAGCGGCGAGATTACGGATTCGAACTGCGGTGAAAGGGATTTGTCAGCAAAAGAGAAGCGGCCTTGGTTGATATTCACGGCGCCAATTTCCAGCGCCGTGAGTCCTTCGGATTTGGATGCCGTTTTAGCAGGCGCCTTTTTCCGGGCGGCTGGCGCGATACGGTCCAGGCTGGTCTTGCCCTGAGCGTCGATGACAAAGCCGCCGCGCGGTTCGTTCAGATCCACGCTGGCGATATTCAGGGACAGTGGCGAAAGTTGCAGATCGAGCCTGCTTACGTCCAGGGTCTTGAAGCCGAACAGTTCGGTCCTCGAACGGCCTTCGGTGACCCGCAGTCCGCTGACTCGCAGGGAGCCGGAAATCCGTTCCCCGGTCTTGCCGCCCATGCGCCATTCCAGCTTTCCACCCAGTCTGCCGGCCGGAATGTCGATGGCGGCTACATCCGCTACATAAGCCGAAGCCAGGGACAGGGGAATCCCGGACAAGTCGAGAGTCCCCCTGGTGGTCATGGTGGCCGGGACGATTTCGCCCGAGGCCTTGATGGTGCCTGATTCCTCCACCCGGCAGGACAGGGTTACGGGGACGGACCTGCCTAGGTCAGTGGACGGTTTTTTGGCCACAAAGGCGATCCGGTCCAGGTCCAGCCGCACGGGTTTGGCCAGGGTCTTGTCCGTCAGCGAAACCCTGGTCTCGGCCAGGGAGAATTGCTCCACGGCCACGGCCCAGGCGGGCGCCGATGTCTTGGCGGGAGCGGCGGCCTTGGGGGCGCCACCCTGCGCGGGAGCGAAGAGCTTAGCGAGGTTGATGTCGCCGTTTTCCTGGCGGAGGAGGGCCACTTCAAGACCAAGCTCGACAGGGCCAATGCCGACGGTCCTCGCGCCGGTATCGATGCCCACCGGTCCGACCTGCAGGGATTCAACCTTGATGGGGGTGGGGGTGTCCTTGTCCGGGGTTGTCAGGTCCAGGCCCTTCACGGATGCTCCCTCCACGGCGACGGTCCAGGCCGTGGCGTTGGACTCGGATTTTGGCGCGGCGCCCTGCGTCTTTTTGGTGGGTGCGCCCTGCAGCGCGGCGATGAGCCTGGCGCGGCCCTCTTTGTCGAGAGCGGTGGAGACAGTGCCCCCTTCAAGGGTGAACACGCCGGTGCGAACATCCCGGCTGGCCATGTCGAGGAATATCCTGTCCAGGGCCGCCCGGCTTAGCCTTATTTCCCCGGCTCCTTCCGCCGCCTTCAGGCTCAGATCGCGAATTTCAAGAGACGAATCCTCAAGGCGCGGCGCCTTGTCCTCTCCATCGATGGCAAAGCGAATACTCGCGTTTGTTCTGGCGGAGGCCAGGGTCAAGGGCAAGGCATCCTTGAAGTAGGGTTCATATGAGGGGACATCAAGATCGCGGGCCTCGATGAGGGCCTGCACGCGGAAGGGGGAAACGGAAAAGGTCGCGTTGGTGTCGATGGACTCTCCGTCGGCCGTGCGCATCCGCAGACCGGCCACGGAGGTTGCATTGAGCGAGGTGTCGAGGTCCGTGATTGTCAGATCCAGGGATTCGATGTCTTTTGTGAAAGAGGTGGTCTCGTCCAGGAAGAGCACTCGGCCGTCCGTCAGGCGGATCTTGGGGACCTGCAAAAGCAGTGTTTTTGCGGTTTCGCGTCTGGCGACCGTGGCGTTGTCGATCTCCGGGACTTCCTGCCCGGTTGCGTTATTCGCCTCGACAACAAGGGCCTGGCCCGTGTTTGCCGTTTGCGTGGCATTTTCAGCATCGGCCATGGCGACCGTGGCGTTCCCGGCCATGGCCGCGTCCGGTTGGGTGCCGTTTTTTGCGGCGTGAGCGTCCCTGCTCTCGTCGGCCACGAAATAGTGCATCCAGTTCAGGCTTCCGTCCCTCTTGCGCACGATCCGGACAAAGGGCCGCTCCAGGACCACGGAATGTAGGCCGAGCTTGAGGTTCAGGATGGATATGTCGTCGATAATGACCTCGGTCCTGGCGGCGGAAAGTACCGGTTCCCCGTCGTCGGTCAGTTCGATGTCGCGCCCTGTTATCGTGCCCTGCAGGGAGAAGGTGGGCAGGGTGTCCTCGTGCTGTTCGAAGGAGAGTTTGCTCTCCAGGTTGAGAAAGCCGCCGGCGAGTTTGAGATTCTCGCGGGCCATGGCATAGGCCCAGTATTGGGGCAATGCTAGGTCGATTACGTTCAGATCAAATTCGGTTTTGAGGGAGTCGGAAAAGGGGGTTGTCTGCCCTTCGAGGTTGAAAGGCGCGCCATTGACCCGAAAGGACAGGGTCGGCGTCATGAAGGTTTCCCAGTCCTTCTTGCGCGATGAAAACTGGGGCAGATTGAACTGGATCCGGTCCACGACATGGGTCACGCCCCGGGCCTGATCTTCGAGAACCAGCGTGCCGTTGCCAAGCGTGAAGGGTTCGATAATGAGCGGCAGCAGCATGGATTCCGAAGAGTCCTTGGGCTCTGTCGATTCGGGCGCGCCGGTAAGATCCGCAAAATTGGTTTGCCCATCTTGGTCGAGGCGAATATGAATGCGCGGACCATCCAGGCGCGCCTCGCGCACGACCAGGGCCAGACGCGGGATGGAACTGAGTTCCAAGTTGGCGTGCAGCGCGTCGAAGGCGACAAACTCACCGCTGCCGTCTTTTTCGCTGATGGCGAAATCGGAGATGTCCGCAGTCATGGCAAAAGGATTGATGCGAATTTCCCCGACGCTGACCTTACGGCTCAAGGCCGGAGAAACTTTCTCGACAAGTACGTAGTTTGCGATGCGCGGGACAAGAAGAAATCCGATTGCGGCGTAAACGGCCACACAAACAGTCGTCACGAAAAGCGACTTTTGCCACCAAGTCAGTTTTTTCCAGGATTCGATTATGGTTGTCATGCCGGACTCCATGATATTGTTTTTTGGGGCAGGTTAGCGTCCTTGGCCCTTGTTTGGCAAGAAATGGTTACAATTTGCTGTAGTTAATAGTTGTGATAGCGAAAATATCGTGCTTTTTCATGGGGACGCGCCGTAGCGCATGTCGGCCGTAAGAATGCTGCGGCTATCCGCTCAAGCCGATTTTCCTGGAGATGGGTGAATGAATTTGGGTTCCGGACAGGTCCACGCGGCGTTGCCGATGGTTGGTATATTTATGACAAGGCACGGTTACGTGCTGTCGGAGATGTGATGATCAAGATTGCGTATGTTGTTGGCGGATTGCCCTTTGGTGGCGTTGAAAATTGGCTTTTCGACGTGGCCTTGAGAATGAAAAATTCAAAGACCTATTTATGTAAAATCTTCAACGTTTCCGGAACAGGCTTGAAATTGCCTGAATTTTACGCTGCCGGTCTGGATGTGATAAATATTGACAAGAACAATTCCGCAGCATCTTCACATCGGCTTGATACCGCATTTGTGCTCAGAAAAGAACTGAAGAAGTATTCATCAGATATTATTCATACCATGCATAATAGCGGTGATTATTTTGGTAGAATTTCATCTGTAGGTATGTCGAAGGCTGTTTTGACGCATATACATAATGCAAAAAAATAAAAAATTCAGTCAAAGAATATTAAATAAATTTTATTGTGTTTACAAATTCGTTTATATATGTTTCTCGTCATAATATTTTTAAAATAAAAAAATTGTTCTACATAATGGAATAGACACGTCTCGCCTTAATTTTGAGCCGCATGACTTGCATGCGATGTATGGACTAAGTGGAAAATCATAATTGGTATTGGAAGATATGTTGAGCAAAAGAATTTTGAAGGCCTTATTGGGGCTCTGAAGATTCTTGTTGATTCCGGAAAAGACGTTTCCCTGGTTCTGGTTGGTGAAGGGAGCAAGCGCGATCTTTACGAATCAATGATTTCAGACATGGGATTGGAGGGGCGGGTTGTCCTGACCGGATACAGAACGGATGTGGGGGCATTTTTACGCGGGTCGGATATTCTTGCCATGCCGTCTCTCTTTGAAGGTTTCGGGAATGTGCATCTTGAGGCAATGTATTGCGGAATTCCTGCCGTCGTTTCTCGAGTAGTACCTTCCCTTGAAGTGTGTTCAGAAGCGTCGCTAGTCTGCGATTTTTCTGCGGAAAGCATCGCATCTCAGCTTTCTGTCTTGCTTGACGATCCTGAGTTGCACCAGAAGTTGGCGGATGCGGGGCGCAGGATTGTGGACGAATATACGATTGAACGTTGCATGGATCGGCTTTTTTCCATCTATGCCAAAACGCTTCGTGAATATCAGGCCTGAGTCTTGCGCTGGGCCAGCATCTCCCCCAATCCCGAATCGCGACGCGCCGGATTTTGTACTGCGTCTTTTACTTGTCGCGGGGTTCCGAGTAGGGTGAAGCGTTTTTTGGCCCGGGTCAGGGCGGTGTAGAGGAGTTCGCGGCCCAGAACCTGGCAGGGCTCTTCGGGCAGGACCAGCACGGTATGCCCGAATTCCGAACCCTGGCTCTTGTGCACGGTCATGGCGTAACAGGTCTCGTGCCGGGGCAGGCGGGCCGGGGAGAAGGATGTAAAGCCTTCCGCGCCGGGAAAGAAGATCCGCAGCTGTCCGTCCACGGACAGGGCGATGCCGACATCCCCGTTGAACAGGCCCAGATTGTAATCGTTTTCGAGAATCATGACTGGCCGGCCCGGGTACCAGGCTTCGAAGGCCTGACCCACCAGGATCTGGCCAGCCAGACGATTGAGGGCCTCGGTCCCGCGCGGCCCTTTGCGGATCGGTGAGAGCAGGCGCAGGGCCGCGAAAATCTCAAAAGCCCTTGCGGGCCCGTTTGTCCCGCCAAGTTCCCCGAACGCCTCGCGCAGCAGAGGCGCCACCGAAGCCTCAAGGGCCTTTGGCCCTGTGCCGTGTATCATCTCCAGATCCGCATGCCTTTCTTCCAGCAACGCAGCGGCCTCCTGGGCCTTTCCGTCCCGGATGAGTTCGCTCAAGGCCGCGATGCCGCTGTCTGGCCCGAATCGGTAACTTTTTTTGAGCTCCACCACATGATCCGCCAGCGGGGCGGGGCGTTGGGTCACGGGCAGCTTGATGGTGCAGGTTTCGGCGACAGCGGCGGCGAATCGATCCGAGAAGGCGTTGACCGCCTCCTCCCGGCACAGATTGGCCAGGACTGCCCCGGCTTCCACCGATGCGAGTTGGTTGCGATCGCCGAGGAGCACAAGGCGGGCGTGTTCCGGCAAGGCTTCCATGAGACGCGCGGTCAGCTCCAGATCCAGCATGGACGCTTCATCCACCACCAGCATGTCCAGGGCCAGACGATTGCTCTGATTGTGGCGAAAGCCTCCGGCGCTCCAGCCGAGCAGCCGGTGCACCGTCTGCGCCCCCTGGGTCATGCATGCCGCCAGTTCCGGTGGAAGGGTTCCGCCGGGGAAGGCCGTGGCCAGGGCTTCGGTCAGGCGCGAAGCGGCCTTGCCCGTGGGCGCGGCAAGACGGATGACGAAATCCCGGCCCGGGTGCATCCGGGCCGCCATCTTTAAAATCCTGGCCACGGTGGTTGTCTTGCCCGTGCCCGGTCCGCCGGAGATGACGCAGAACCTGTTCCTGAGCGCGGCAAAACAGGCCACAGCCTGCCAGTCGATTTCGTCCCTTCCGGTTTTGAAAATGTCGGCCTGCAGGGATGGCGGCAGCGGTTCGGCAGGAGTCTGGGCCAGGCGCAGGAATGTGTGGGCCAGGGTCTGCTCGTCATTGAAAAAGCGGGAAAAATACAGTCGCGTTCCGGACAGGATCAGCGGCGCCTGGCCTTTTGGATCGGTGATCACATCCGAATCGGGAAGATCATGCATGGCAGATGCGTTCGGGACCAGTTCCGTCAGATGCGCAATGACTTGCGGGTCGGCGAGATCCAGACAAACGTGTCCTTCGCGCACGGCCAGAGAGGTCAGGGCGGTCAGGGCGGCGACCATGTCCTCATGCCCGGCGCGGGCCAGGGAGGCGGCGAAGCGGGCTTGGTACAGGTCGGCGTCCGTGAAGAGGCCGCTGGCCGCAAGACGGGGCAGAATGGCGGGGTTTGCGAACATCAGCGCTTCTCCATGTCGATGAGGGCGTCGTCCAGGGCGCTCAGGAAGCCCGGGTCCGGGCAGTCTGCGTACACTCCTTGTCCGGGCCGATCCGGGTCGATGCCGCGCAGGAAGACGTAACGCACGCCGCCGAAATGCGCCGCGCGGTCGTAATCCGGCAGGCGCAGGGAGAGGTGGCGGTCCAGGGCCACGCAGTAGAGGTGGTACTGCAGGTAGTAGTGGTTGCCAGCCATGGCCGCGTGCAGGGCCTCGGGCGTGTAGTGGCCGGGCATGGGGCCGAGCCAGTTGGATTTCCAGTCGAGCAGGTAGTATTTTCCTTCGCGGCGAACCACAAGGTCCATGAAGCCGGTCATGAACCCCCGGCGTGGTTCGAAGCGCAGGCCTTCCATGCGCTCCGGCAGGTCTGCGGGCAGCACCCGGGCGGCATCTCGGTACACGGCGGCCAGGGCCTCGCGGGTCACGGGGCGCAGGGGGAAGAGGAATTCCAGCTCGACCAGCTTGTCCCGTGCTCCAATCGTCTCCAGGCGAAATTCCCCCAGATCGGCGCGCAGCGTCTGTTCGACCATGCCTCGGACTGTCCCCTCCCAGGTCGGATCAAAGCCGTATGCTTCCAGGGCGCGGGTCACCGCAGCCGGGATGGTGCCCCTGTCCGTGAAATCGATGTGCTCGAAAATCTGATGCAGGCACGATCCGGCAGCGGCTCCGCGCGGGAAGTTGGCCATGGACAGGGCGTCGCCGTCGGTCTGGCCGGATGCGTCGGCCTCGTCCAGCCCGGGCCGGGTTGCGTGTTCCGAGCCGCGTGTCAGGCCCGTGAAGCTGGCCAGCCCCTGGCCAGGACCAAGAGTGCGCTCCCAAGTCCGGCAGTCGAGATCCGGCGCGTGGGTGAATTGCGGCGGACCCTGCTCGGGCTCCGTGTCGGGCATGGCCGTCACCTCGATGTGCTCGCAGGTCAGCTCGGCAAGATCGGCGGCGACCGTCTCTTCAGGGATGACATCCCAGCTCAGGGAGCCGTTGCCGTCTGCATGACGGCCATGAAAAAGCCAGGCCGCACCGGAGGTCTCGGCCTCGCGGATGCGTCCCCAGACCACGTAGCAGCGGTTCGCCGCCCGGGTCAGGGCGACGTAAAGCAGGCGGACGCGCTCGGTGCGGGCTTCGATCTCAGCCATGCTTTTTCGGGCAGGCAGGTCCGGCGAACCCAGATCCAGCAGCAGGCCGTCATCGTGAATCAGAGCCCTGTCTTCGGGGCATCTGGCCTTTCCGTAAACAAAGGGACAGAAGACCACCGGATACTGCAGGCCCTTGCTCTTGTGGATGGTTACGATCTGGATCGCTTCGCGGTCCGTGTCCAGGCGCAGTTGCGATTCCTCGCTGGTGGCGGTGTGCAACTGCCGTGCGAACCAGGTCAGCAGGGCGTGCATGGATGCGCCCGATTCGCGTTCACGGGCGTGGAGCAGCTCCAGGCAATGCAGGACGTTGGTCATGCGCCGTTCCCCGCCCTGCAGGGAGACAAGGCGTTCGCGCACGGACAGGTCGGCGAAGAGTCGGCGCACGGCGGCCATGACGCCCCGGCGCTCCCAGAGGTCCCGGCAGGCGAGCAGGCGCTCGAACCATTTTTCAAGTTCCACGCCGTCCTCGTCCAGTCTGGCAAGTTCCGGCGCCGTAAGGCCGATCACGGACGTGGCCAGGGCGGTTTGCAGCGCTGCCGGGCGACGGCAATCGGCCATGCCCCGCAGCACGGACAACAGCTCAGTGGCCTCGGCGCTGGCGAAAACCGAGCTGGTGTGAGTCAGGACTCCGGGGATGCCAAGGCGATCAAGGGCCTGATGCACGGCTTCGCCCTGGGCGTGGGTTTCGACCAGAATGGCGATCTCGCCGGGCAAAAGGGGCTTGTCGCCGATGCGGACTCGTCCTTCGGCGCTATCGCGCAGCAGTCTGCTGATCTCGGCGGAGACGGCGCGGCAGATGCGCGGGAGCAGCGCGCCCTTGCTCAATGGTTTGTCCTCGCTTTGAACCTGCCAGATGACCATGGGCGCGCAGAGCTGCCCGTCCTGCGTGAATTTTTCCTGATCCGGGCCCGGAGCGCTGACCGGCTGGTAGGTGATGTCTTCATGCAGGAAGGGATTTTGGTTCCGGGCAAAAAGCCGGTTCACGGCCTCGATCAGCTCGACAGTGGAGCGGTAATTGACGCCAAGGGTCGTGCTCCTGGCGCAGTCCTTGGCCGCGTCCAGGTAGGTGTGCAGGTCCGCGCCGCGAAAGGAGTAGATGGCCTGCTTGGGGTCGCCGATGAGAAAGAGGGCGCGTCCATTGCCGTCATCCTCGGCGCGGGCGGCAAACAAGGTGCGGAAGATGTCGTATTGCAGGCTGTCGGTGTCCTGAAACTCGTCGATGAGCGCGGCGTGGTACTGATTCTGGGCCGCTGCGACCAGTTCGGGACTGGCCAGGGCCGCGTGCATGTTGCGCAGCAGATCGTCGAATCCCTGCACGTTGCGCCGCTTCTTGAGTTCGTCCATGCGCGCCGTCACGCCGGTCAGGAATGCGTGCCGTAGGTGGACCAGGAAGCCCGCCAGGAGTTCGCTCAGTTCGCCGATCCGCCCTAAAAGCAGCTGCAATTCATCGAAGAGCCGGTGCTCCGGAGCCGCCGCTTTTGCGTTGGGCATCGTGGCAATGTACCCAGCCGTCATCTGGGTTACCGGATCAGGTATCTTCAGCGCCGGATCACGCAGGAAATCCCGTACGGCCGTCAGGCGTTTTTCGAGCTTTTCCGGAGAAAACTTGTTTTTGTTGAAGGGATGCGGCCAGCCAAGAAACAGGTCGCGAATCTCCTGCTCTGCTGCGTTCCACGACGCGTGCAGCTTTTCGCAGGCATCTCTTACAGTCTGATCCAGGGGCGCCGGGTCCGGCGGGATGGTGTCGGGAACGATCCTGATTTTCTGGGTCAGGAAAGGCAGGCTGGCCAACTCTTCCAGATGTTCCGGGGTCAACCTTGCGCGCATCTCGGATCCGGTCAGGCCGGACAGGGGCAGGATGTGTTCGCGCCAGAAGTCCACGCAGACCTGGCGGCGCAGATCCTTGAGGTCGGGCACGAGTTCCGTGTCGAAGAGGGCCGAGCACTCGAAGCCGTTCTTGCCGAGCATGCGCTTGCAGAAGCCGTGGATGGTGAAGATCTGGGCCAGATCGAAGTTGCGCACGGCCAGGGCTAGGCGACGGGCGGCGTCCGTGCCGTCGAAACGGGGCAGGAGGTCGCGTTCAAGCTCATCATCCGCCTCAAGTTCGTCGGCCAGCACTCCGGCCATGTCTGACAGACGCTTGCGGATGCGGTCGCGCAGCTCCTCGGTGGCGGCCTCCGTAAAGGTCACCACCAGGATCTGGTCCACGGTCAGATTCTTTTCCAGTAGCAAACGTACGAAAAGTCCGGCCAGGGTGTACGTCTTGCCGGTTCCCGCGCTGGCCTCGATGAGCGTCGTGCCGTCCAGGGGCGCGGTGCAGAGGTTCATGGGCCGTTTCATGACGCGCCTCCGAGGATCGGTGCGAAAATCTCTTCGGCCACGTCCATGAAGTCCTCCCAGTCGGGCTCCTGGTCCCGGTACAGAAACGACAGGTACGGGTCATCACGCTCGGGGCTGACCATGTAGCCGCCTTCCCATTGCTTGAGCGCGCTGGCCAGGGCTTGCAGCCGCGTCTTGGGCTTGGCCGCGAAGCGTGCTTCGGCAAAGGCCAGGGAGGTGCGGGCAAAGAGGGGCAGGGGCGAAACCATGCCGCGTTCGTATGCGAGCAGAAGTTGCTTAAGCGTGTGTCCGGCGTCCTTGACCACCGGGGCCATGAAGCTGCCTTGAGTGCCTATGTGCAGCGATTGCGCGGGACAGTCGGCCGCAGCCGCTGCCAGGTGCCTGATCCAGAGGCTGAGCATGTCCCTGGCGTTGGTTTTGGCCGGGCGGCAGCCAAGAATGCGGTCGCCGTGGAGACCGATGCGGCCCGTGAGCCTGAAGCGACCGAGATGCAGGCGCAGATCGAGCTGTTTTTCCTCGGATTTGTCGATGAAAGTCCGGGCCTGTTCCGCAAGGGAATGGATGGAGGCCAGGAGCTTTCGTCCGGCGTCGGTCCCGGCGTGTCCGGGCGGCAGGATCTGCCAGGCCAGGAGCAGCTCGCCAAGATCGGCGTCAGGCGTTTGCAGAGTCCGGTCCAGGAGTGTCTGCAACGGGCCGTAGGCCTCCAGGCCCGATGGCGCCTTGAGCGGTTCTTCATCAGGAAAATCGTCCTCGCCGCCCGCCGGGTTGATGCGCATTTTCCTGAGCAGCTGACGGCAGGGGTGCATGAAAAAGCGGACCAGCTCTTCGATGTCGATTTCGATCTCGGTTTCAGGCAGTTCCTGATTGGTGGGGATCGTTTCAGGGAAAAATGTCCTGGGGACGTGGTTCCTGAAAAGGGCGCGCGCGGCGGCGAGGTTCTGTCTGGAATATGAGAATATCGGCGCATCCGCGCTGAAATAGTCCGGGTGGAAGGCCTGCAACTTGTGCCGGAAGTGGAGCGTCTCGGAGGGCTTCTTCCCGCCCGCAGTGTAGCATTTGTCGAGAAAGTCCAGCAGTTCGGAAACCAGGACCGAGGGCGGAGCCTCGGCATTGTCCGATTGGGAGAGGCCGGGATAGGTCAGGATGAGGTTGTCGCGTGCCGAGATGATGCTTTCAAGGAAAAGATAGCGGTCGTCCTCGCGCAAGGACCGATCGCCGGGCCTGGGGCGGGCGGTCATGAGATCGAAGCCCGGAGGCAGGTCCTGGCGCGGAAAGGCCGTGCTGGTCAGGCCCGTCAGGCAGATTACCCGGAAGGGGATGGAACGCATGGGCTTCAGGCCGCAGAAGGTCAGGCCCGAGGCCAGGAAGCCGGATTCGCCTCCGCTTTCGTCCAGGCGCTTGCGGATGAGATGGAGCATGGTCCGGCCGTCGGCCTCGAAATCGCCCATGTCTTTGGTCAGGTCGGACACCGCCGTGCGTATGGCGAGCAGGGCTTCGGCCTGGGTGCGGTCCTGGGCGAAGAAGGTTTCAAGAATCCACAGCAGACACTCGCGCCATTCTTGCGGCGCGTGGGTGCCGCGCAACCTGGCCCACAGGGTTGCGAGATTGTCGATCCAGGCCGTGACCTTGCCCAGCAACTCCTGTTCGGCCGCGCCGCGCAGGGCCAAAGGGGCGATGCCGCGCATGGGCTCGGCCTGTCCGGTCATGTAGCCCAGAAAAAGGCGGCCAAGTCCGCTCTCCCAGGTATTCTGGCCGTGCTCTCCCAGTCCGGCGTTCCTGCGGAAATTTTGGTCCAGGCCCCAGCGGATTCCGCTCTGCCGGATCCATTCCAGCACACGGCCCGTTTCGGCCGCGTCCAGCCCCAAATGTTCTCGCACGGGCGGGGCTTCGAGCAGGGCGCAGACCCGGGAGGCTTCGAAACGCTGCTGGCCGAATTCAAGGAACTCCAGAAAGATGCGAATGGTCTCGGCGGCCCGGGTAGGCTTGCGGTCGGAGATGGAGAAGGGGATGTTTTCCTCGGAGGTGCCGAACACGGCCTGGATCATGGGCGCGTAGCCTTCGATGTCCGGGTTCATGACCAGGATGTCCTGGGGCGAGAGGGATGGGTCCTCTGTCAGAAGATCAAGGATGAGATCCCGCAGTACTTCCATTTCACGCAGGGGGCTGTGGCAGCAATGGATCTGGATGGAGCTGTCCGAAAAATCGATCTTCTCTTCGCACGGATTCAGGTCCAGCAGATCGGCCTGGAGCCTGCCGAGCATTCGTGATGCGTCGGGCTCCTCGTAAAGTTTTGTTTCCAGGGCGTCCCTGTCGAGCAGCAGTTCCAGGAAATCCCGCCCGACCGCGCCGAGCCCGGCCAGGGGCGTTGCATCTTCGGGGCGCTCCTCGGAGGTTGAGTCCTGGGTGCGGTAGGCGCGCCTCTGCTCCCGGCGGGTCATGAGATCCCCCCAGTACGTGCGGCAGGGGCTGAGCAGGAAGATGTGCACCTGGCTGCGCCGCGCCAGGGCAGTCAGCAGGTCCAGATAGATGGGTGGCAGGGTCGGGATGCCGAAGACGCATATGCGGGAAGGCAGTTCCGGCAGGGGCGCGCCGCTGTTCAGTCTGGCGATGGCCCGGTCCAGCAGGGCGGCGCGGTGCTCTGCTGGCATGTCCCGGATCAGTTCACGCCAAAGACGGGCCTGCCAGGCTTCACTGGCCATGTGTCCGGGCAACCGGAAGTCGCCGCTCGGCGTTCCGCTCTCCCATCGTGCGGACCAGTGCGGGCGGAAGATGAGGTATTGATCGAAATGATAGGCGATGCGCTCGGCCAGTTGCACGGCCTTGAGCTGCGAGTCGTCGTGTACGTAGCGCTTCAGGGGGGCGAACTCCGGTTCGTCCAGCAGCCCGGGCAGCAGGCGCACGATGCTCCAGAGCATGCGTTCCTTGCTCAAGGGATATTCGCGGGGCACGTCATCCAGCAGTTCGCGGCAGAGGTCGTAGGCGAAGGCCACCGGAAAGGGGAAGTGAACGCCCGCGCAGATCCCGTGCTTGCGGGCCAGCTGCATGGAGACCCAGCGCTGCATGCCGCCGGATTGAACCAGGATGGTTTCCGGCTGCATGGGGTCCAACGGACCGCCAAGGACCCTGGCGAGCAGTTCGGTCAGGATTTCCAGGCGGTTGGAGGCGTGAAGGAGGAATCCTTGCATGGGATCGGGAGGATCAGGACGCCGCAAGACCCACTTCGGCCTCGATCCCCGTGATGGCGCCGATGGCCAGGGTCAGGAAGTCGCCCAGTTCCAGGCCGATCTTTTCGCACTCCCTGATGGTCTCGCGGCAGACCGAGGCCGCGAAGGCCTTGTCCTTCATCTTTTTCTTCAGGCTCTTGGCCTCCATGCCCTGCATCCGCGTGGGGCGGACCAGCGCCGCCGTGTGGATGAGGCCGGTCACGGTCTCGCCGCAGCGCAGGGCGTAGTCGAACTGGGATTCGGGCTGGTTGCCGTTGATCTCGTTGTGGCGGGAGATGGCCTGCACCGCGTCATCCGGGAGCTTGCCGGTCAGCATTTCGGCCGTGAGCAGGCCGTGCCTTTCAGGCGTCTCTTTGGTCTGGGGATAATCGAGGTCGTGCAACAGTCCGGCCAGGCCCCAGGTTTCGGGGTCATGGCCCAGGCGGGCGGCCAGGGCGCGCATGACGGCTTCGGTTTCCAGTGCGTGTATGAGTAGGTGATCCGGAGCGCTGTCCTTGATCATTGCGAGAGCTTCGTTGCGTGCGAGCATGGTTTCTCCTTGGGTTTAATCCAAAGAAACTCATGCATTTCTTGACCGGGGTCAAGGTTTCAGCAACACGATGCCCCGCGCTTGCCCGGCAGCCAGGTCTGGATGATGTAATCCGCGCAGCCCACCCCGGGGGTGACGGTGATGGCCGAGGTCGGGCAGTTCAGGGCGCAGGCTCCGCATTCCATGCAGGCCTCGCGGTCCAGTACTTCGGCCTTGCCGTCCCGCACGGCGAAAATGCGGTGCGGACAGACCGTGGCGCAAAGGCCGCAGCCCACGCATCTGTCGCGGTCGTAGGCCAGGGTGGCCACGTTTTCGAGATGGCGGAAGTTTCTCATGTTGTCCTCACAGGAAATTGGCGGTCACGAAAAGGATCGCGGCCAGGACCGTGCTGCCGGCCAGGATCGGGATGGCTTTGCGCATCTCCTTCTCTACCCCCGATGGCGAGGTGTAGGGCGTGGAGCCGGTGAAGTTGAGAGCCAGCCAGGAAGCGAGCGACACGGTCCAGAGCCCCGCGCCCGTGGTGGCGAACCAGGAGTGCTCGGGAAAGATGGCCGGCGTCAGCACGGCCAGAGCCAGCCCCAGCCCGGCACCGCCCAGGGAGAAGAGGCGCGTGCGCAGCGCGGGCAGGAGCAGGGGGAACAGGATCGCCCCGGCGGCCAGGCCAAAACCCGTGGCGGTGGAGGCCAGAGCCCAGCGTTGTAGGATGGTATCCAGGGAGAATTCGGGGCCGATGAGGCTGAGCAAGGCCGCCACCAGAGCTGCGGTCAGGATCAGCTTCCAGCCCAGGACCAGCTCCACGGGAATGACCTCGGCCCGCTCCCTCAGGCTGAAAGTCACTGCGCGCATGGCTTCGTCGATGCCGTTGTCGAGATAGCGGGGCAGGTCGCCGGCGCGCACGGGCCCGAAGACGGCCTCGAAGCCGCAGGCCTTGCGCAGGTCGCGGGCGCGCACCCCGTTGGCTCCGAGCTGGGGTAGGATGAGACGGCGATGGGAGACGATGCGATCAAGGCCGATCTTGCGCACCTGTTCGGCGATGCCCCCGGCGCTGAATGTACCCTTGCCGCCCGCGCACCAGATGTTGATACCGCGCGTGTCGGCGACCAGCAGCCAGAGTTCCCGTCCGGTCAGGGCGAAACGGACCGTGTCGAAGGTCAGTTTGTAGTTGGCCGTGACGATGACGGGCGCTTCGGGTCCGGGGCTGCCGATGGCATACAGGCCGGGGTTGACGGTGTAGTTGTTGCGGTCAAGACCCAGCCGGGCGCGGCAGGTTCCGAGTCGGTCCAGCCGGGTGGGCCTGGTTCTGACACGGGGCACCCGGGCATGCGCGGTGGGCAGAAAGCCGTCCACGTAGGGCTCGATCCGATAGCCGGCCAGGTCGTCCACCCCTGCACCAGGGGCGGGTGGCGGGCCTCAGCACGGGCCAGGAGCCGCAGAGGCGGCGCCGGGAAGCCCGCATGTCTCGCGGAGTTCGGCGCAGGAGTCGGCAGGGGCCATGGGAAAGGGCTGCAAGGGCTTCATTTTGAACCTATAGAGATGATATGAGGTTTTTGAGTTCGGCCAGACGGGCTTTGTCCGCGCAATAGCAGATGCGCGGACCTTCGATTTCGCCACGGATCAGGCCCGCCTCTTTGAGCTGCTTCAGATGCTGGCTGACCGTGGATTGGGCCAGGGGCAGGATGTTCACGATCTCTCCGCAGATGCAGCTGTCCACCTGCAGAAGATGCTTCAGGATCGCCACGCGCGCGGGATGCCCGAGGGCTTTGCAGAGAGAGGCCAAGGTCTGGTCCTGGGTCATGGTGTGCTCCGGTCAAGCGTATCGTATTTCGTAAAAATACGATGATTGAAGCCTTGTGTCAATGCGCCGGTCGTATTGAGTTTTCTTGGCGCAAGGGGCATGGTGCCTGGATACAAAGATGGAGGAAACTTACAATGCGCTGGAAACAATTCTTGACCCCGGTTCAGTCCATGAATCCCGACGAAGCCCGGGCCTATCTGTCCGACAAGACCCTGCAGGAAGTGACCATTCTTGATGTGCGTCAGCCGGGGGAATACGAGGAGGGGCACATCCCCGGAGCCACGCTTGTGCCGCTGGCGGTGCTGACCGACTCCCTGGACCAGATCGACCCGTTCAAGCCGGTTCTGGTTTATTGCGCCATTGGCGGACGCAGCCGGATCGCAGCCCAGACCCTGGCCGGCAAGGGCTATGAGCAGGTCATCAACATGAGCGGAGGTTTCAAGGCCTGGAACGGCCAGGCTGCCTTCGGCGCGGAAGAAGCCGGTGTGGACATTTTCGCGGAGATCGACAGCGCCGAAATGATTTTGGCCACAGCCTATTCCCTGGAAGAGGGGCTGCGCGATTTTTATCTACGTATGCTGGAGCGGGTCAGCGACGAGAAGGTCAAGAGCGTGTTCCGCCTCCTGGCCGACATCGAAATCAAGCACAAGGATCGTCTTTTCGCCGAATACACCCGCATCACCGGCAAGGACGATCGTGGGGATTTCGAGTGCCGGTTCGTCACTCCGCTCATGGAGGGCGGTATGACCACCGAGGAATACATGGAGCGCTTCAAGCCTGATTTCGAAAGCCCGGTCGATGTCATCTCCCTGGCCATGTCCATCGAAGCCCAGGCCCTGGACCTTTACATCCGTTCCGCCGCCTGGACGCAGAGCGATGACAACCGCGCCATCCTGGAGCAGATCGCCAGCGAGGAAAAGGCGCATCTGGAACGATTGGGCCAGCTTATGGACGAATTGGTCGGTGGCGGTTCCAGGGCAACGAACTGATTTGTGATGAGTAGGGCTTGATCCGATAATTCTACGAGTATTTATACACGTTCTGTCTCTGAGCTAGGTAGTATCAGGAAGGGTTTTTTATCAGCGCGTACCAAAAAGGATGGGTAGTGAGAGAAGTCTTGCGCACCGTGTACGGTCTTTGCGCTAGGTTTTTTGGATCAAACTACTCATATTTTGGCCGGATATCGAAAACTCAAGGCATGACGACAGGTTGTCACGGGATGGTCGCTTAGGCACGCCCTTTGCTCAATGGAAAGTCCAGGCGCTCAAAAAGAAGTGCCGATCATATCCATTAAGATCTTTGGGGGGAATGTCATGAAGCAGTTATGTTACCTTTTCTGGCTTGCCGGGATGGCGACTCTTGTTGCTTATGGCTGGAGCGATACACTTTTGAACCAGGTATCGGATGTCGTGCATTTCATGGGGCAGCTCGTTGCCTCCGTGATCGCATAGAAATCCTGGCGGCTCGGCTTTCGCGTATCTGCGGTCGGAAGGAACTGGCACCTTCCGGCCGTGGTTTTTTTGTCCTTTGCGCTTTTTTTCTGCCCGCGAACAGAGGCTCGGCGAGGATGCCCTGATGCTCCGAGGCCCGGCCATGGGCGGGACCCTTTCCCCTGTTGCGCGGCATCGGTGCGCGCGATAGGGCAACACCATGTCCGTCGCTGTCCTCTATTCTTCCGAACATTCGGCCTGGGTGCGCTACGAGCGTCCCCGGGCCATTTTTGTGGCCCGCAGGCATGACGAGGTGTCCGCGCTGCTGGCCCACCTTGAAGACGAGGTGGAAAGGCTCGGGCTCCATGCCGTGGGGTTTCTGTCCTACGAAGCAGGCAGCGCCTTCGATTCGGCCATGCCCCACGCCTCCTGCGGCGCTTTTCCCCTGGCCTGGTTCGGCCTTTTTGAATCCCCCGTCGCCATATCCCTGGGCCCGTCAAAGTCCGGTCACGCCCTTGATTGGGTCTCGGAGCTGGACGCCGATGCCCATGGTCGCGCCCTGGAACGCATCCGCGGATATCTGGCCCGGGGCGAAACCTATCAGGTCAATTTCACCCATCGTCTGCGCGCCCGTTTCGATCTGGAGCCCTGGGATTTTTTCAGCCGGCTCGTCAGCCGCCAGCCGTCGTCGCACGCGGCTTTTCTCGACACTGCCGATTTTGCGCTGTGCAGCGCTTCGCCGGAAATGTTCTTCGAGCGTGATGGGGAGGAAATCTGGTCCCGTCCCATGAAGGGCACCGCTCCGAGGGGGCGCTGGCGCGAAGAGGACGAGGCCTTGGCCCGGGGCCTTGCCGTCTCGGAAAAGGAGCGGGCCGAAAACGTCATGATCGTCGACATGGTCCGAAACGACCTCGGACGCATCTGCCTGCCCGGCAGCCTGCACGTGCCCGAGCTTTTCCGCGCGGAGCGCTATCCGACGCTTTGGCAGCTGACCTCGCTGGTGCGCGGGCGCACGCGGGAGTCCACGGCCCAGGTCATGGCGGCCCTGTTTCCGGCCGCGTCGATCACTGGCGCGCCAAAAGTCCGGACCATGAACATCATCCAGGAACTCGAAATTTCGCCGCGCCGTATCTATACCGGATGCATCGGAGCGATCAGTCCTGGCCGCAAGGCGCGTTTCAACGTGGCCATCCGTACGGTTCTGGTCGAAAAGTCCCTGGGCATGGCCGAGTATGGAGTGGGCGGGGGCATTGTCTGGGATTCTGATCCAGAGGCGGAATTTCGCGAGACGCGCATCAAGGCCCGCGTGCTGGCCGACCCTGAGTCGGAATTCTCGCTGCTTGAAACCATGAGCTGGAGCCGGAGCGAAGGCATTTTTCTGCTCGACGAACATTTGCGGCGCTTGGAAGAGAGTGCCGCGTATTTCGACTACAGGTTTGACCCGAAGGCCCTGCGGAACGCTCTTGACCGGGAAGTCTCGCAGGCTTGTGGCATGGAAGGATTGCTGCGCCTGACCGTGGACGCTGCCGGGGTCTGGAGTATTGAACATCGCCCCTTGCCCGAACCATCCCCCTGCCGGGTGTCCCTGGCCCTGTCGGCGGTGGATGCGGCCGATCCGTTTCTTTTTCACAAGACCACACGGCGCGTCGTTTACGATCAGGCCAGGGCGCAAGTGCCGGGGGTGGATGATGTGCTGCTCTGGAACGGACGCGGCGAGGTGACGGAATCGACCATCGCCAATCTGGTCGTCGAACTTGATGGCGAACTGCTGACACCGTCTCTTGCCTGCGGACTGCTGCCGGGCACCATGCGTGCCCGGTTGCTGCAAGAGGGTCGGATCAGGGAAAAAGTGGTGCGGGTGGATGATTTGCCCCGCTGCACCCGCCTGTGGCTGATCAATTCCGTGCGGGGATGGCGGGAATGCGTTCTGGCCGGTCCTGTGCCGGGGTCGGTCTAGTCCGCGTCGAGCCCGCGCCGGTGGAACCAGGCCGCCATCAGGCCGATGGCCACGAAAATGACGTCGCGAACGATATAGAAGACCATGTCGCCGGAAGCTCCAGGCGTGCTTGAGAAGCATCCGCAGTTCAGGTCGATGCCCCGGAAGTATGCGCCAAGGATCGCGCCCAGGAAGACGATGAGCATGGCGTTGGCCAGGAACAGGGCGGGCCCGGTCCAGACTCGGCACACGAGCAGGAAGGCCACGATCATTTCCAGCCAGGGCAGGGTCAGGGCCGTGAAATTGATGAGCACGTCCGGCAGGATGAGATAGCTGCCCACGCTGGCGGCGAAATCCGCCGGAGCCATGATTTTCTGCGGAGCGGCAGCCACGAAGATGAGGGCCAGGGCCAGGCGCGAGCCCCGGGACAAGGATGCTGCGTTCATGATTTTTCTCCCAGGGGTTTTGAATCAAGGGGAGGGGACTGAGTCGCCGGTTCCTCAGGCGCGGTTTCCAATGGAGCGGATTCCAGCGGGGCGTTTTCCACCGGGGCGTTTTCCACCGGGGCGGTTTCAAGCGGAGCTGGCTCCATCGGCGTAGAGTCCAAAGACGGCTGTTCCTGGGGGGCGGGTTCTTGATGCTGGTCCAAAGGCGCGGACTCGGCCGGGGCGGCGTCCAGGGGCGCTTGATCCGGGATTGTCGGCTCAAGAGGGGGCTCCAATGGCGCGGGTTCCAGAGGGCCCGCCTCCATAGGGGTTTCCATAGGCGCTTGCGGCGGCGCGGTTCCGTTTGACTGCTCGGCCGGAGGCGTCTCTTCTTCGTTCATCGGCGCCGGGGAGGTCTGCTCCGGTGCTGCCTGGCTGCCCGTGGCGGTGGGCATTCCCTGGTCGCGCCACAGCGTCCAGCCGTTCTTGAGCACGCGGACGTCCTGCAATCCCATACTTTTCAACTGCTCGGCCAGTTCCCGGCTCAGTTCGCAGTACTCACCGTCGCAATAGGTCACGATCGTCGTCGCCCCTTCCAGTTGCTCCCGCAGTGCTGGAAAACTCTGTCCGAAGGAGAGCGGGTCAAGGGACAGCGCGCCTCCAATGTGTCCACGCTCATATTCATCTGCTTCCCGCGCATCGACAAAAACGGCTTCTCCCGATTCAAAAAGAAGAACCGCATCGGCGAGGGATATCTCCCCGCGCTGGACGGCGGCCTGCGCCGCGACTTCCGGATCATGGACCAGAGGCAGCCTGTCCGGCCTCGTGGCGTTGAAGGCCAATGCCAGGCCTACAGACAGGCCGATGATGATCACGGTCTTTATGCCAAAAGAAATGGGTGGTTTCATGTATTGCTCCTGGGTGCTTGGCCGTGTTTCTACGATCTCAAGCCTTGCAAGGCAAGGGCGGGGTGCGCAAGGTGCGTTTCGCTGGTGAAGGAAGAGGCAAGAGCGGAGCATACTGGGTGGTTTACTATTACCACAGTGAGGATATCCCCCTGTTTGTCCTGGCTTTGTTCGCCAAGAATGAAAAGGCGAATCTGACCAAGGCAGAGCGGAACGAACTTAAGGCCCTAATGCCGCAAATTGTTGAGGCCTATATAGCAAGGAAGAAGTGATGAGCAGAATTGTACAAGGTGCGCGGGAAGCCCTGGCCATGGCCAAGGACGAGGCGAATCCGAATGACTACGCGGTCAACATTCCGGAGACCATCGACGTCTGGCGGATACGGAAAAAGCTTGGTATGACGCAGGCAGCGTTTGCCGGTATTTTTGGATTCCGTCTCGCAACGCTGCGGCATTGAGAGCAGCAGAGGCGGATCCCGGAGGGGCCGGCCAGGGCTTATCTAACCGTCATTGACCGGGAACCGGACGCGGTACGCAAGGCGCTACGCGCGGGAGAGTGAATAGACCTCCCATTGGCCCGAGGGAGAAAGGTCCTGATCTTGGAGTGATGTTGAAAAAAAGAAAAAGGGGTTAGATTTTTAGATCTAACCCCGTGTTTTTCTTATGGTCGGGATGAGAGGATTTGAACCTCCGGTCTCTGCGTCCCGAACGCTACTCTCGCCTAGGTAATTATCTGTTTTTATTAACTTTTGTTTCTGCTGAATACCTCAAAAAGGGTCGAAAATGGGGCGAAAGTATTCAAAACTAGTATTCAAATCTGGCTTTCAATTTTAATCACTAGACCTTGAATTTATATGATAAGTTGTCGCTGGTCAATCATTGGGCATCAGCCAGGCTGATGGCTGCTCTGGATACCAAGCTTTTGGCGAATCGGACGGCATCATCCACGTTGGCCGCATGGCCCACATCCGCTGTAAATTTGTTTACGTACTGAAGGTGACCTTGGAGACGGCTAGGCACGCGACGGCCAAGGATATTTCGGATCTGATCGGTCTGCTCTACTAGGTCCAACACAATATCAAAGATCTATCGCCAGAGGAAAAGGTTTCTCTGCATCGTGAACAGGCCGTTCCCATCTTGGAGTCGATTTGGGCCATCCTCGATAAGCGTATCGCCCACATCCCGCCCAAGAGCCTTCTCGGCAAGACCATGTCCTACGCCCGCATCCAGTGGTGCCAGGCCCTGCGCTTCGTGGGCTGCGGCTTGCTCACGCCCGACAACAACGCGGTTGAGAACACCATCCGTCCCGTGGCCCTGGGTATAGAATTGGCTCTTTGCCGGAACTCCCCCCAGGGTACTGGCGCCAGCGTTAGATCTTATCCCTTGTGGAAACAGCCCGCAGCCAAGGCCAACGAGATTGAGCCCCAAGCCTAGCTGAAATTTTTGTTCGAACGGTTTCCCGCCGCCATTATCACGTAAGACATGCGAAAACTTATGCCGCAACACGTAGGAAAATCCCCTTTTTCAAGCCTAAATCGTTCTAAATAATGGGGGTGTCTTCCCCATCAAGCTTTATAGCAGGTGAATCGGATATGAAAGATAGGAACGCTTGAGCGCATACGAACAGCATAAAAATGGTTCTGTATGACAGTTATAATAATTGCTTAGCAAACCGCTGTGAGTTATTTATTATTTCTATCTGAGTAAAGTCAATGCGCTTAGTCGCATCATTGACCATGCACTACTTTAATCGGATTAGAAGTTTTAGCACTGCTCAATATAAAAATTGTATTTTTTAGGTCTAGTTTTCCTAATAACAACGGGACGGAGTACAAACAATCTGCCACTCCATAGTTTACTGTAGTCCGAAAATTTGGTTTAAATCAGGGAAGGAACAGGCTCGATAAGGTTGTTTTTCATACACTCAGGCATACAGGGGCGACTCGGTTATCACGTGCTAACAAGTCTCTCCGCGTATTGATGGACTACGGAGGCTGGAAAACAGCGGAGATGGCTTTGCGTTATCAGCATTCGGACTGGAATGATTTGCAAGGTGCGGCTGAGACGTTAAATTCTATTGTTCCGCGAATTGAGCCGGAGGTGGAAGATTTTTAGTGTGGACCCTTCTCGGTTTCCTGATGCTTGATGCTGCCTGTCATGCCCTGAATAGTTTATAAAACTTGACGCACACAACTTAAAGAGTCAAAAAATATTGGTCGATACAGGCTGTTATCTCCGGAGGAGAACCAATGGGTGCAGACACAGAGCTTAATCCGTCAATGGAACGCTTATCCGCTAAAATTTGTGGTTATAAAGGGGTGGTGGCGAACCTGATCAATAAAGGACAATGCTATTACAAGCAAGGGGACTACGCCCAAGCGGAGAGCCATTATAAGTGCTCGCTTGCGATTCTGGAGGAGGCTCTCGGCCCCGACCATCCCGATGTGGCTAGAAGTCTGTACCATCTAGGCCTGCTCTACAAAACCCAGCGCGACTACTCGCAGGCGGAGCCTTTTTTCAAGCGCTCGCTAGCGATTCGGGAGAAGGCTCTGGGTCCCGACCATCCCGATGTGGC
>NZ_FORX01000017.1:101313-111801 GCF_900114115.1 Desulfomicrobium apsheronum
TGCTCTACGATAATCAAGGTGACTACGCGCAGGCGGAGTCTCTTTACAAGCGTTCGCTGGCGATCCGGGAGAAGGCTCTCGGTCCCGACCATCCCGATGTGGCCACGAGTCTGAGCAACTTGGCTGAACTCTACAAGACCCAGCGTGACTACGCGCAGGCGGAGTCTCTCCACGAGCGCTCGTTGGCGATCCGGGAGAAGACTCTCGGCCCCGACCATCCTGACGTGGCCACATGTCTTAACAATCTGGCCAAAATCTATCACACCCAAGGTGACTACGCCCAGGCAGAGTTGCACTGCAAGCGTGCGTTGGCGATCCGGGAGAAGTTCTTCGGCCCCGACCATCCCGATGTGGCGGCGAGTCTGAACAACTTGGCCGTGCTCTACGAGGCCCAAGGCGACTACGTCCAGGCGGAGTCTCTCCATGAGCGCTCGTTGGCGATTCGGGAGAAGACCCTCAATGTCGATCATCCCGACGTGGCCACGAGTCTAAACAACTTGGCGGAAACCTACCGCACCCAGGGCGACTACGCCCAGGCTAAGTCATTGCACGAACGTGCGCTGGCGATCCGGGAGAAGTTCTTCGGCCCCGACCATCCCGATGTGGCGGCGAGTCTGAACAACTTGGCCGTGCTCTACAAGGCCCAAGGTGACTACTCCCAGGCGGAGTCTCTCCATAAGCGCTCGTTGGCGATTCGGGAGAAGACCCTCGGCATCGATCATCTCGATATGGCGACGAGTCTAAACAATTTGGCGGAAACCTACCGCACCCAGGGCGATTACGCCCAGGCTAAGTCCTTGCACGAACGTACGCTGGCGATCCGGGAGAAGTTCCTCGGCCCCGACCATCCCGATGTGGCGGTGAGTTTGAACAACTTAGCTGGTGTCTGTAACACCCAAGGCGACCGAGGCCAAGCGTTGTCGCTTTACAAGCGTTCGCTGGCGATTCGGGAGAGGGTTTTCGGCCACAACCATCCTGATGTGGCAATAACCCTGAACAACTTGGCTGGACTATACTGGGCTCAAAGCGATTACGCCCAAACTGAGTCGTATTACAAGCGTTCTTTGGCCATCTTAGAGGAGGCTCATGGCCCCGACCATCATCTCGTGGCAACCATTTTGAACAACTTGGCCGTGCTCTACAAGGCCCAAGGTGACTACTCACAGGCGGAGTCTCTCCATGAGCGTGTGCTGGCAATCAGGGAAAAGACCCTCGGTTCCGAACATCCAGATGTTGCGGCAAGCCTGAATAACTTAGCTGGGCTCTACAAGTTGCAAGGCGATGATGCTCAATCCGAGTCGCTTTTTAAGCGCTCGATGGCGATTTTTGAGAAAGCTCTCGGTCCCAACCATCCAAATGTTGCGACAATTTTGATGAATCTGGCAGATATCTACGACACACAAGGTGATGCAGAACAAGCTATGCCGCTTTACCATCGTTCGCTGGCGATATGGGAGAAAACCCTTGGGCCAGACCATTCCACTGTGACGATGATCTTGAACAAACTGGCATTAATCTACGCCAGTCAAGGCGACTTCGTCAGGGCTGGGCCGATCATCTCGCGTTTGACTGAGAAGAGCAGATAAGCAAGGCAAGTAGTCTTGGTGAAATCCTTTTATGTCTTTGCGGAATTATCTCGTTATGCAAAAAATCAAAAGGTTGCATATGAAAGATTTAAACGATCAGAAAAAAATCGCTGTTCTCATTGATGCGGACAATGCGCAACACTCAAAAATTAAGTATATTCTTGATGAGATATCTAAGCATGGTCACATCATTACAAAAAAAGCTTACGGCGACTGGTCCAGTGAATATCTAAAAAATTGGAAAACAGTACTAAACGAATTAGCCATTCAGCCGATACAACAATTCGCATACACAATAGGCAAAAATTCGACGGATTCATCGTTAATCATTGATGCAATGGATTTGTTGTACACTGAAAAATACGACGCTTTTGCTCTTATTTCGTCAGACAGCGATTTTACAAAATTAGCGTCTCGACTACGTGAATCAGAAGTTTACGTTTTTGGTGTTGGAGAAAGAAAAACACCTGTTTCGTTTAGAAACTCATGTGATGATTTTGTTTTTTCTGAAAATCTTGGTGAATCAATAATAATCGGTTTAGATAAAGATCAGGCCGCCACAGAACCCGCCGCAAATGTCGAAGAAATTCCCCAAGACATCATTGATGCGCTTTTAACTGGTTGGATCCAGTACAAAGACGATGACGGCGAAGATTGGGCAAATGTTGCCCCGGTGGGAGGTTTATTGAAAAGACTTAAGCCCGATTTCGACCCTCGAACTTACGGATTCACAAAAATTACAGAGTTAATTTCGAAAATTGATATCTTCGAAATGACGAAGTTTAAAGGCAAGGGTACCGTAAACATTGTCGCATACCGTCCAAAGACGCGAACCTAGCTGTTGATCAGCACCCCTATGAAGCCAAAACGTCGGCACCCTAATGGAGCCAGTTCATCGGCACCCTTAATGGAGCCACCCTGATTTTGAGAGAGCCATAAAAACACTTCGCTCGGACTTCCTCACCGCCTATCCCGGACCTCCTGAAACACAAGGAGGAAGGGATGGCCAACAGGAGGTTCGCAATGCACGAAATACGTCACGTCATCGCCAGGATGCGACTGGGCGAGTCTGACCGGGATATTGCCCGCGCAGGCGCAATGGGGCGGCCTAAAGCCGCGCAGCTTCGCGTCCTGGCGTTGGAGCAAGGCTGGCTGGACCGCAGTCAACCCCTCCCGCCCAACGATGTCCTGGAATCCCTGCTTCAGCTCCCAAGGAGCACGCAACCATCGCAGTCCCTGGCAAAGCCCTTTGCCGACCAGATCTGCACATGGGCCGACGAGGGGATACAGATCACGACGATCCATCAGGCTCTGGTCGAACGTTACGGCTTCACTGGAAGCTATGACTCGGTGCGACGCCTGCTCAAGAGCCACCAGAAGTCAGCGCCGGTAGCCACCGTCTTCCTTGATCATCCTCCAGCCGAGACCGCCCAGATCGACTTTGGCGCAGGTCCCGTCATCACCGACGTCCATACCGGCGAGGTCATGAAGACGTGGTTCTTCGTCATGACGCTCCCGTGCAGCAAGCACATGTACGCCGAACTGGTCACCAACCAGCGCGTGGAAACCTGGTTGGGCTGCCACCGCCGGGCTTTCGAGTATTTCGGCGGCACGCCACTCAAGACAGTCATCGACAATCCCAAGTGCGCCATCACCCGCGCCTGCTACTACGAGCCAGAAGTCCAGCGGGCTTATGCCGAATTTGCCGAGGGGTACTCCTTCCTAGTCTCCGCATGCCCTCCGCGTGACCCGCAAAAAAAGGGCGTCGTCGAATCGAACATCAAATACGTCAAAAACAGCTTCGCAAAGTTGCGAGAGTTCCGCAGTCTCGCTGACGCCAACCGCCAACTCCACGAATGGGTCATGGGCACAGCCGGAAACCGCATTCACGGCACGACCAAGCAAAAGCCCTTGGTTCGTTTCGCCGAGATGGAGAAGGATTTCCTGCGTCCTCTGCCGGATATCGCGCCCGAGCTGGCGGCATGGGCATCGGCAAAGTTGCATGGCAACTGCCATGTCCAGTTCGAAAAAGCCTTCTATTCCGCCCCGTTCACGCTGGTCCACAAGTCTCTCTGGCTGCGTGCCACGGAGAAGACTGTGCAGATCTTCCATGAACAAAAACTCGTGGCCACTCATCCCCGGCTGTCAAAACCCGGCGCACGGAGCACGGTGCAAGATCACTTACCACCAGAAGCCACGGCTTACCTGATGCGTGATCCGCAGTGGTGCTTGGCTCAGGCTGAAAAAATCGGAGAACGCTGCCTGGAGCTGGTCCATGATCTCTTTGCCCACCGCGTCCTCGACAACCTGCGAGCTGTTCAAGGTCTGCTGCAACTTCAGGGTCGTTACGGCAAACGACGACTGGAGGCGGCCTGCGCCAGAGCCCTGGATCACGGAGCCGGAACGTACCGCAACGTGAAGAACATCCTGGAGAAGGGTTTGGACCAACAAAACCTCTCCCTGCCAATCGCCCTGCCTGATGCCTACGGCGGAACGTCCCGCTTCACCCGCAACTCTGACATGCTAAACTAAGGACACAGCAATGAACCCCATGCCTCAACTCACGCCGCACCTGAAACAGCTCCGCCTCTCCGGCATCCTGGACTCCCTGGAGATCCGCAACCGTCAAGCCGTGGAGCAGAAGCTCGCCTACACCGACTTCCTGGCTTTGCTCATCGAGGACGAGATCGCTCGCCGTGAGCAGCGTAAACTCGTCATGAGGCAGCGCCGAGCCGGCATCAACGCGCAGAAGACGCTCGAAAGCTACGACTTCACTTTCAACCTCGGGGTGAACCAGGCGCAGATCATGGATCTGGCCACCTGTCGCTACCTGGAGGAGAAGGTCCCGGTGCTCATCGTCGGCCCCTGCGGCACCGGGAAGAGCCACCTTGCCCAGGCGCTGGGCCACATCGCCGTTCGTCGCGGCTACGACACCGTGTTTGCCTCCCACGCTAAGCTGCTGGGCCAACTCGCTTCAGCACGGGCCGTGGGCAACTTCGAGCGCAAGCTGGCGGCACTGACCAAGGCAGACCTGCTCATCATCGACGACTTCGGTCTCAAACCCATGCGCCCCGGTCAGGACGAAGACTTCCACGATGTCATCGCAGATCGCTACGAGCGGCGGCCAACGATCATCACCAGCAATCTGGACTTCTCGGAATGGAACGACGCCTTCCACAACAAGCTGCTGGGCGCGGCCACCCTCGACCGGATCATGCACGGCGCCTACCAGATCGTGCTGGACGGCAAAAGCTACAGGACTCCTCGCAAGGATCTTTCTCCTTGCAGAGGCGACTCATAAACACGTAACCAGACGAGGTCGTCCGAGTGAAAATCTCTCACTTTTGCTGGCTCTATTAGGGTGCCGATCGGTGGCTCCATTAGGGTGCTGATCAACACTAGCATCCCAACTCACCGGACCTCCGGCAAGCTGCGCTTGCCTGCGTGCGGTTATGGGTGGCGTTATGCGGCAGCAAGGGGCGTTGCAACATACTGATGGTGGAAGATTAGCTATGAATCATGATTGGATTCTCCAAACAAAGGAAACTCGCCGAGCATTCTCTAGCGCGACTTGGGTTCCGTTGAGGGCATCAATAAATCACGAAAAGGGAGATGTTGAAAGTATAGGCTACGTCAGTGAATATTTTGGTTGTGGGTCTGCTGCATTTCCACCAGAGCATCGCGAATTTGTTGAAGAGCGCCTAAGCTGGAGTGATATTGGAATAGGGCATACCGTAGCGCCTTATGCTTATGAAGATGGCTATTACGCAACCATTGATCAATTTCAGTACAACGATAAGGAGCCAATAGGCGTTAACCTCGTCTTCGAACATCCTCAGTTCGTCGTTGGCGGAAAACAATGGATATTGAATCCTGATCTGGTAGTTGCGCTCCGCCTGATAAAAGAAGGAACGAACTGGGTTAGGCCTGAAGAGAATTTCGTTGTAGTGGCCCGTGAGAGTTTTGATGAGAAAGGTGAACATTGTCAGGTCGAGATTAAACGAGAATATCTCCTTGACTATTTGACCGCAAGAAATCTTTCGCTTCGCCTCTCTTATTATCGCCAGAGAGTGGAAAATGTGCCATTGCTTGAAAGCAGCGAGTACGCAAATCTAAAAGAACATCAAGAGGATCGAGACGGCGGTCGATTTGAGTTCCTAATTCGCGACATTAATGACGTTTTCGGAGGAAGCTGGTCGATTTTCCGTGCTTGGCGAACGGACGTCGATCAAGATGAAGACGCCCCTGTGATGGGGCCAGAAAATGACCACAACACTGGCCATGAAAGCTTGCAAGGTCAACGTGGCGGTTATGAAGGCGTTCGGGTTGAGGGTGAATTCTGGCGAGATGAATGGATTGAACATCAATCTCAAAGCATGCGCGTTCGTGGAGATGCAGACACGACTCTCCCTCAGTTTATTGTCGAGACTGACGGCAAACGCATGGCATCTTCCGAACTAGATAACGAGGATATTGGTCGATGGCTTTGGTTTCGTTCAAGTCTAGTGACCGACCTTCTAGACCACCGCGGGTTCGTCCTGAAGTGGTACACGGCGGAGACCGGTGCCATTTGTTCAACCTCCGGCTATGCCACGCACTTCGGCATCAATTCCGATGACTTGCTAACGGTCTATGCCTACGACATCGCTCGTCTCCCATCTTGGGAACAGCACATCTGGGCAGCCCACAACGTTGCGCCGGACGGGAAGGTCTCAGGAGAATTGCTGTCGGCGCAAGTCAATACCCAACTGGCGTCTACACATGCGGTTGAGGAGATGCTCTTTGTTAACATGCGAATGCTCGATCAAGGCTTCCGCGACAAGTTCGGCGTTGATTTGTTCAGCCACGATATCGATGATGAATCGGCTATGCAGCAGGTATCTCGCTTCCACAGCAGGGACCAAGCGTCATTGCTAAGACTGGCGAAAGAGCTTGTCCGCGTATTCTCAGATCGTCTCAACATTCGCGACCTTCGCAAACTTTCAACTCACTTAGAGAAAGAAAAGCTTGGTTCAAACAAGCTTCTGCAAGATATATTGTCCCAGAAAGTTGGAACCGATAAGGCCCGCCAAATCTTTGCTGAGATTGCTGGCACCTATGATATGCGCGTCGGTGATGCACATCCGGCAGGATCAAAAGTTACAGAGGCCATCAATCTTGCTGGTATTGACCAAAGCATTTCGTTCCTAAGACAAGGCGAACAACTTATTCACAACTTCGGGCGATCCATTTGGATTATAGGTAAATGTCTCTTTGACCAACCTGGGCAACATGAAAGCTAGGCAACATGCCGCATAACAACTCGCTCAACACGGACGTACCAAAATGGCGCTTCGCACCACCATGGGTTTCGTCCACAGTTGCACCTCGATTTGATGGTGCTGGATTTGGCAAGACATCCTTTTGATAAACCGAATTCCTTCGCAAGATACGCTGGCCAGGGATATTGCCGAAAATCTGATCTGCATTGGCAGAATTATCCGATACTATCACCCCAGAGTGATGTGTTCGGGTGACGATCCGCCAGAGCCTATTGTTCAAACCCTTCAGGTAAAGTATTTTTATCGAACGCAACTTGGGATACGGTTCGGCCTTTTCTATCCTTAAGATCCCATTGATTAAAATCTTCGGGTAGATGCCCATATTTTGCAGCTTCATGGGCTACAGTCCATCCCTTTTTATCCGTCAGTTTCCACTGATCAAAGTCTTTAGGCAAACTACCTTTTTTTGCAGCCATGTGTGCAACAGTCAAACCCGTTATACTCGCTAAGTTCCATTCACAAAAATCTTCAGGCAATATGCCTTTTGCACCCGCAACATGAGCTACAGTCCATCCCTCTATGTCTGCAATAGTCCATTGATCAAAACCGAATGGTAAATGTTTATAAAGTGCAGCTTGATGCGCAACGGACCATCCAAAGATGTTTGCTAATCTCCATTGTGAAAAATCTGCTGGGAGACGATATTTTTGTAGAACTATATGCGCTACAGTCCATCCATTTTCATTTACAAGATGCCACTGATTAAAATTATTTGGCATTGGTTCAAAAGAAGCAGCTTCATGAGCAACAGTCCATCCTTTTTCATTGCTCATATTGAAAAGTCCGAAATCGTTAGGATACGATTCTTTTCTTGCGATAACATAACTTACGTACCACGACATCTCGCAACCCAGGGTCCACTGATCAAAGTTAGGGGGCAACCTTCCCTTCCTTGCAGCAACATGTGCCACAGTCATCCCTTTATTATCGGCCAAATCCCATTGATCAAAGTTTTGGGGCAATATTCCGTTATAAGCGGCGATATGGGCCACGGTACTGCCAGCATTATCTGAGAGGTCCCACTTGTTAAAATTTTGAGGTAAATATCCATAAACGGCAGCGGTATGGGCCACGCTCCGCCCGTCTGCATCCCTCAGTTCCCATTGGTTGAAGCTCTCAGGTAAACTACCTTTTTCCGCTGCGATATGGGCTACAGTCCGACCTTTTCCATCTATTAGTTCCCAATGATCAAAATCATTTGGGAGAGTGCCGTGATTGGCCGCGAAATGGGCCACGGTCCGGCCCATTCCATCCATCAGTTCCCATTGGTCAAAGTTTTTAGGTAAAGTACCTTTTTTAGCTGCTTCATGCGCTTCAGTCCAACCTTCAGAGACATGTGCTACGGTCCAACCAAATGACTGCAAAAGTTCCCATTGATTAAATCCTTTAGGCAAGGTCCCTTTTTTAGAAGCGACATGGGCTACGGTCAATCCATCTAAAGCAACCAATGCCCATTGATTAAAATTATCAGGTAAATGCCCATACGTTGCAGCCGCATGAGCCACAGTCCAACCTTCTTGATCAGCCAAATCCCACTGCTCGAAGTTTTCAGGCAAATGGCCATATGTTGCAGCTTCATGTGCAACGGTCCATCCGTCTGAGTCCGCCAGTGCCCATTGATCAAAACCTTCAGGCAAAGCGCCGCGCAAGGCAGCCCCATGTGCAACGGTCCTGCCTTTTGAATCCGACAGCGCCCATTGATTAAAGTTTATTGGCAAAACGCCTAGCATGGTCGCTTCATGTGCAACGGTCCTGCCTTTTGAATCCGCCAGCGCCCATTGATCAAAACCTTCAGGCAAAGCGCCGCGCAAGGCCGCTTCATGTGCAACGGTCCTTCCTTTTGAGTCCGCCAGCGCCCATTGATCAAAACCTTGGGGCAAAGCGCCGATCATGGCAGCCCCATGGGCCACGGTAGTGCCTTTTGAATCAGCGAGTGACCATTGATTAAAACCTTCAGGCAAAGAAGCTGTTTTTGCAACGACATGGGCGACGGTCCATCCGTCTGAATCCGCTAGCGCCCATTGATCAAAATCTTCAGGCAAAGAAGCGTTTTCTGCAACGACATGGGCTACGGTCCAGCCATATTTGTCCGCTAATTCCCACATCTTAAAATTTGAATGTAAATATAAGTAAAAAGCAGCGATATGAGCTACGGTCCTGCCGTCTGAATCCGCCAGTGCCCACTGATCAAAACCTTCAGGCAAAGTATTATACTTTGCGGCGATATGAGCCACGGTCCATCCACCCGGGCCTATCAATCCCCATTGGTCAAAGCCTAAAGGTAACGAACCATATTTGGCAGCAAAATGGGAAACGGCCCAACCGTCTGAATTTATCAGTTCCCATTGATGATAGTTTTTGGGTAAAGTTCCGTTTTCGGCGGCGACATGGGCTACAGTTAGCCCACAGCCATCCTTCAGTTCCCATTGATCAAAATCTCTGGGTAATGTGCCATGCTCCGCAGCAACGTGCGCTATTGTTCGCCCGTTTTCGTCCATTAATTCCCAGTTATGAAAATCAGATGATAATGTGTCTGTATTTGCTATTTTGAAATAGTTAGTTTGATAGATTGATGCGTTCTCGTGTTGTCCGGTGCTAACGGACCTCTCCTGGATTACCCAATCACGATTGTAATGATCATCAGCTAGAGTGTGACTACCCTGCTTTGAAAATAGTGCGTCCAGAAATTTTAGGTTTAGCGCCACTTCGGGATGGTCATGTCCAAGAGTCTTCTCTCGAATCTCAAGCGCACGCCTATAAAGAGTCTCGGCTTGGGCGTAGTCGCCTTGCTTTTCATAGGGTATAGCGAGATTGTTTAGGCTCGTCGCTACGTCGGGATGGTCGGGACCGAGGGTCTTTTCTCGAATTGCAAGCGCGTGTTGGAATAATGCTTTTGCTTGGACGTGATCATCATGTTTTTCATATAATATGCCAAGATTATTCATGACTGTCGCTACATCGGGATGATCGGAACCGAAGACTGTCTTTAGAATTGCCAGTGCTCGCTTGTAACAATCTTCAGATTGAAATTGGTTACCCTGTTTGGAAAAGAGCAAGCCCAAACAGTTCAGGCTCACCGCTACGTTGGGATGGTTGGGGCCGAGTTCTGTCTCTCGAATCTGTAGCGTTCGCCTATAAAACATTTCAGCAAGAATGTAGTTGCCTTGATTTTGGTAGACTACGCCCAGATTATTCGCGATCACCGCTACGTCAGGATGGTCGGGACCAAGAACTTTCTCTTTAATCATCAGTGCACGTTGCAAAAGTGTTATAGCTTGGGCGTGGTCGCCTTGGGTTTTGTAGAGCACGGCCAGGTCGTTCAGACTCGTAGCCACATCCAGATGGTTGGAGCCCAAAATTTGCTCCCGGATCGCCAGCGAACGCTTGCAAAGAGGCTCTGCCTGGACGTAGTCGCCCTGAGCATAATAAAGTCCAGCCAAATTATGCAGACTCGTGGCCACATCGGGATGGTCGGGGCCGAGAGCCTTCTCCCGGATCTCCAGCGAACGCTTGTAAAGAGGATCTGCCTGGACGTAGTCGCCCTGGGTTTCGTAGAGCACGGCTAGGCTATTAAGACTCGT
>NZ_FORX01000018.1:0-60474 GCF_900114115.1 Desulfomicrobium apsheronum
ATGATGGGTCTGTCGTATTGCCGCCCACGAGTGTGTCGTTCCCCTCGCCGCCATACAGGACATCACGTCCGTAGCCGCCAATGAGGACGTCGTCACCGGCGCCGCCATAGAGGAAGTCGTTGCCGCCATGGCCCTGCAACAGGTCGTCGCCGTCGCCGCCGTACAGGACATCGAAGCCTTCGCGGCCATACAGCGTGTCGTTCCCGCCACCGCCGTACAGGGTGTCGTGGCCCGATAAGCCGTCAAGCAAGTTGTCGGCGTCGTCGCCCGTCAGCACGTCGCCGTGCAGCGCGTCGTTCGTGCCCAAAACTTCCTCGATGCCTGTCAGGGTGTCACCGAGGCCGTGATTGCCGGTGCCGCCTCCCGTCTGGGCGCCCGTGACGCTCAGGTCGATGTTCACCCATGTGGGGCTTGCACTGTAATCGGCCGTGTCGAAGCCGTCGCCGCCGTCGAGAATGTCCGCCCCGGCGGCGCCGACCAAGGTATCGTCGCCATCGCCGCCGTACAGCGAATCGTCGCCGTCGCCGCCGTACAGATAATCGTCGCCGCCGAAGCCCCACAGTTGATCATCGTAGTCCGCGTAGCCGGGCATCATGAATTCGGGGTAATCGATAAAAGCTTGGGGCATTGGACACCATCCGTCGTTTCGGCCCAGCAGCGTGTCGCCGTGCTCCGAACCCCATACGCCGTCCATATTCCACAACCAGTCGCCGTGCTCCTCGCCCGTGGGGCTGGCGCCGATCTGGCCGGGTTCGCCCTGGCCGGGATGGCGGGGATTGGGGGGGCCGGGCACGGCGTAATTCTGATTGTTTAAATCCACGCGCACTCCCTGCGTGGAATTGCGGTAACTGGCGATGTCCATGCCGCCTTCGCCGCCATTGAGGTAGTCGGCGCCGGGGCCGCCCTCCAGCGTGTCATTGCCCCAGTTGTGATGATCGCCTGTCCAGTCGCCCCACAGGCTATCCTGCCCCCTGCTGCCGGTGATGAAGTCATTTCCCTCGCCACCGAAAATCTCGTTGTCCTCCCAAGAGCCGAGGATGGTATCGTCGAAGCGGGTGGCCTGAACGTGCTGGATGCCCAGCAGCGTATCACCGGTGGCCTCGCTGACTAGGCCATCGGGGTCGATCTGACCAAAGCCGCCCTGATTGTCCAAGTCCAGGTAGATCCGGATCGGCGAGTTGTGGTAGTAGGCCAAGTTGTGGCCGCCACCTGTCCCCCAGCCCAGCAACAGGTCGCCGTCCGCGCCGCCCTCCAGGGTCTCGCGGCCGAACAGCCCGCCGCCGCCGTCCAGGGTGTCCCGGCCGGCGCCGCCGGAAAGGAAGTCGCCGCTGTCATCGTAAGCTGCGGTGAAGAGTGGAACAGTATTGTCGACGCCGATGATCGCGTCGTCGTAGAAGTTGTTGTTGTAGTTATTGCTGCTGACGCTGCCGTGAAGGATATCGTCGCCATCCCCGCCATACAGAGAGTCTTTACCGAGACCACCAGTCAGGCGGTCATTCCCGGGACCGCCCCACATCTGGTCGTTTCCAACGCCCCCGTACATGAGGTCGTCGCCCGCGCCGCCCCACATGCTGTCATGGCTGTAATTCCCTGAAACAAGACTGGTATCGCCGATCATGGTGTCGTTGCCGTCCAGGCCCACCAGCCAGTTGCTGTCGTTGCTGCCCATGATGTAATCGTCATGCTCCGAGCCCATCACGTTCTCAAAGCCCAGCAGCGTGTCGCCCTCGGCGTCACCGCCGCTCTGGGTCGCGATCCCGTCCTGGTGGTACAGGTTCACGCTCACGCCCGCCGCGCTCGTACTGTAGTCCACCCAGTCGCCGTTATTGGTATACCGCTCCCACTGCGTGTTCGTACCGCCGTCCAGGAAATCGGCCCCGGAACCGCCGCGCAGCGTGTCGCCTCCCGCGCCGCCCATGAGCGTATCGGACCCTGCCAGGCCGTCCAGGAAATTGTGGCTCCCGTCGCCCGTGAGCACGTCGCCATGGGCATCGTTCGTGCCGATGACGTTCTCGATGCCCACAAGAGTGTCGCCCAGGGCGTGGTTGCCCGCGCCGCCGCCCGTCTGGCCGCCCGCAGTGTTCAAGTCGACGTTCACCCAGGACGGGCTCAGGCTGTAGTCGGTCGTATCCGGATAGTAGTAGATCGTCCTAAAGTTCCAGGCGGGGTCTAAAATGACATTCAGGACGCTCTCGCCGCCCACCAGTGAGTCCGCCCCGGCCAGGCCGGCGAACACGTTGCTCACGTAGTCCTGGCCGATGAGCGTATCGCCGTGGGTCGAGCCGATCACGTTCTCGATGCCCGTCAGCACGTCCCCTTCGGCATAGCCGCCGCTCTGGGCTCCGGAACTGGTCAGATCCACGATCACGGCCGCATCGCTCGCGCCGTAATCCGCCCAGTCGCCGCCGGGCGTCGCCTCATAGCGAATCACCGGACTAAAAATATTCGAATCACCATAGTGGTGGAATTTGACGGCCTCGCCGACGGTGTTCGAACCGCCGTCGAGGGTGTCGGCTCCGGCTCCGCCGCGGAGGGTGTCGTCGCCAGCGAAGCCATAGACATGGAAGGACACGCCGGTGCGGCTAAAGTCCGTCGCGGTGGTCAGATCGTCAGCCCCGTCGGTCCCCAGAATCTGGGGCAGCTCGGCGTCGATGTTGAAGACGGCCTCGGCGCTCAGTTGCCCGTCGCTGACCTTGAACAGGAAATTATCGTTCTCCAGCACCTGAATGGATGTGCCGGGGGTCGACGTGTCGAAACGAAAGCTGACGCGACCTGAGTCGATATCTGCTTGGGTAAAGGCCGCCTTGGAGAAATCCGTGATGGCGACGCCGTCAAGCAGCAGTTCCCCTTGGACTGGTGCCTGCCTGACGAAATAGCTGAGTTCCGTCGCAGGGGTGCGCTCATCCACCGATTTGAGCGAACCGTTCAGGGACGCGCTCTGGCCGTCCGGCACCAGCAGCGTATCATTGAGAACGATGACCGGTGGTTCGTTCAAGACCCCGGGACTGGAGGAGCCCGAATCGAAATCAGCCAGGCCAAGCACGCCCTGGTCAGACGCGACGTCAGACGCGACCCTGGTCATAGGCAGCTTTCCCCCGGCGTTGGCGCTGAAGGAAGCCATGTCCAGGGCCTGTCCGATACCGAAGTCCTCGCCTACATTCTGATCGAGAAATCCGGTGTCGCCGACACTGGCCTGATGGACCCCCAGGGGTTCATGCGTCAACGCGTCACTCTCCGCGCCCGATCCGGCCTTTTCGAAAACTATTCTTGGCTGGGCTCGAAACGCCGGAGCTTCATCAAGATTCATGGCGACTATTTCGGGCGGTTCGGCCGCCGACTCCACCGTGAATTCACCCAATCCTTCGAGGCGTATCGAGATCTGTCCCTGATCACCAGATTTCACCTCGGCCTGATCCGGAGAAGCCGCGATCACCAGTTGCTCATTTTCCTGCAACGACAGCTTGCTGCCGTCGACAATTTCCACTTCACGAGTATTTCCGTCCGGCTGCCGAACCAGAACCTTGGTGTTTGGCATGAACTCTCTCCCAGGATTTAAGTTGCCGAGTAGTGATAAATTATCTGGGAGTGTTATTCTCTTTGAGCATTCAGGATAATGTGCACGTGTACTGAAATTGAAAGATAAAATCACTAATTAGAGCTGTAGAGCGCACTGCATTTATCTAAGTAAAAACACTTATACCTCCAACAGAAAACAACCATAACTACCTGCCATGCTTATAGATAACAAAGCACGCATCCTGTAAATACAACCTATTGAAATATTTGATCCGTATCACCTTCAGATTCAAAAAAATGACCCATAACTTGTAAAAGTGTATGCAAAAAAAATCCCCGGAGGCAACCGGGGATCTCGCAACACGTGTCAAAAACGAAGGGCGCTGTTTTATTCGCTTCCGCGACCCCATGCCGCAAGGGTTTTGAAAAGTTCATCCGTGTCGACAGGTTTGTTGAGATGCCCGTCCATGCCTGCCGCCTTGCATCTGGCACGATCCTCGGCCATGACATTGGCGGTCATGGCGATGATGGGCAGGGACCCAAACCGCTTATCGCTCCTGATGATGCGCGTTGCCTCGTACCCGTCCATCCCGGGCATCTGAATGTCCATGAGTACGACATCGAACTTCGTGTCGTCTTTCATGATCCTGGTCACGGCTTCCCGCCCATCCATGGCGAGATCGAATTCCACCTCGGCCTGTTCCAGAATCACGGATATCAATTCCTGGTTGAAGAGGTTGTCCTCGACCAGTAGAACGCGCAACCCCCGCACCGCCTCGTGATTGGGCATCTTCTCGGCCCGACACGTGGCATCAGCGACAAAGGCTTCTCCCAGAACCGCACGGCTCAGAACATCCTTCACCGCCAAATACGTGAAGGGTTTCATCAAAATTTCACGAACCCCGGTCAGATCCGGCTGCATACCATCCATCTCGGACCGGACCAGACTGGCCATCAGCACCACCTTGAGCTTGGCGCCCAGTTTAAATTCGTTCAGAGAGGCCAAGACTTCGAGCCCTGTATAGTCAGGAAGATCCAGGTCCAAAAGGACAAGGTCGAATGATTCAGATGCCAGCAACCGCAGGGCGTCGGACGCCGTCGCGGCGGATTTCACGTCGACGCCAAGACGACCGAGAATCTCCTCCATGGCGGCACGGCTGGCGGGATTGTCCTCCACGAGAAGCGTCCTGAGCCCATCGAAGGCATGTACCTTCTCCTGGCTCTTTTCATCGCCCGCAACCCGCTCGAACTTGACCGTGAATTCAAATGTCGATCCCCGCCCTAGCGCGCTCTGCACATTTATTTCACTGCCCATGAGATGCGCAAGTCGTTGGCTGATGTTCAGTCCGAGGCCTGTCCCGCCGTAGACCCTGGCTGTGGAACTGTCCGCCTGTTCGAAGGACTGGAAGAGCCTGGGCAAAACTTCCGGATCGATGCCGATGCCGGTATCGACGACCTGAAAACGCAACCAGACGCTGTCCTTCATCGGCTCACCCCCGTCGGCCACATCCACGACCATGCACACCGTACCGTTTTTGGTGAATTTTGCGGCATTGCCGCCCAGATTGAGCAGAATCTGCTGCAGACGCAGAGAGTCGCCCACCAGACAGCCTGGAACGGAAGGACCCAGGGAGAGCACCAGTTCGTTGCCGTTCTCAAACGCCTGGGATGTGATCAGGGCTGCGGTATCGGCCAGAAGCGTCTCGGGATCGAAGACCTTGCTCTCCAGTTCGATCTTGCCCGCCTCGATCTTGGCCACGTCCAGGATGTCGTTGATGACGCCCATCAAATGCTGGGCCGCGCTTCGAACCTTGAGCAGGTAGCTTCGAAGCTGCCCCTCGGCCCCGGCTTGCAGGGAGAGATTCAGGAAGCCCAGAATGGCCGTCATCGGAGTGCGGATCTCGTGGCTCATGCTGGCCAGGAAGGTGCTTCTGGCACGCGCCATGGCCACGGCGGACTGACGCCGGGCGGCCATGACACGGATGTCATGGGCCATCAGCACGGCCATGGCCATGGCCAGCACCACAAGGCCGATCCAGATCATCGCGGGGTGCACGAAAGGCAAAATACCCTGCGAGGCCCACGTATAGACAAAAATGTTCGCGCTCCCCACGACCCAGGCCGAAAGAAAGATAAGCGACACCGTCCTGTCGCGCTTGAGATTCGCAAGGCAGGCCCAGATCATGACCAGGCTGAGCGGGGTGAGCACGTAGAGGGAAAGTTTTCCCTGCACCTGGTCCGGAAGAAAGAACGCCAGCGCGGCGGCGGCAAACACAAGCCAGATACTGGTCAGAAGCAGACCATCGATCAGCCTCTCGCCTTTGCGGGTTTCCAGGAATGCACGGGCCACCATGGCCAGGGCCCCCTGGGAGAACAGCCCGGCGACCATGATGAACGTAGGGAGTCGCTCATGTATGAACAGAAATTGATAGCTGCTCACGGCTACAAAGACGGTAAAGGCGGCGTTAGCCAAGACGAAACCGCCGAACTTCAGGTTGCGGGTGTAGAGAAGGATGCCCAGGTTGGCGAGCATGAGAGTGCCGAAGAAACCCAGCAGCAAGGACGTGCCCAGCATCTTGAAACCGTTGCTGTGCATGGCATGGTCGATGGTGGAGATGTAGGGATTCAGAACAACGGACCGGATTCCCGTGACACGGACGTAACAGGTCGTGGGAGTCGTCAAGTCCGAAGAAAGCTGGAAATGCCTGTGCTCCCTGTGTCCTGGGCCATGAATCAGCCGTCCGGCGGAATATTCTTTCCAGCCACCGTGGGCCGTGGTTTGCGGAATGAAAAGATGAAATGTGTCGTAAAGATGCCAGCCCGGATCGAAAATCCAAAATGCCCTTTGCGCGTCGAAGGCCTGCCCGGGCGGCAACGGCTCGACAACGGTGAACCTGAACCACAGGGCCGACGAGGTGAAGCCGAAATTGAAATGCCCTGTGGACGGCCTGCGAAATCGCGAAGCCATGGATTCGGAAGCAACGTCCTCGATGGTCAGCCTGCCGCCTGGATCTTCCAGGAACTCCATGAAGGGTTTGAGGTCATGAGCCTGACTGCCCGGATCGAGCACACAGACGGACCCGGCCTCGGCCTGCGATGAACACAAAAGCCCTATCAGGACGAATATAAGCAATACCATTGAGTTGCCGCGCATAAGACTGGCCTCCCGCTTGTTCACTCGACACCTTCCCCGGACGCGGCGCAGGAGGAGCTCTGGGCGCCTCTCCCGGACCGACCCCATCTGCTCAGGGCCTCGAAAAGCGGCCCGGCCTCCACAGGCTTGGTCAATCTGTCGTTCATCCCCGCATCCAGACAAAGCGCCCTGTTTTCCTCTACCACGTCGGCGGTCAGGGCGATGATGGGAAGCCGGGCGCACCTGGCATCCTTGCGAACAATTCGCGTGGCCTCGTATCCGTCCATCTCGGGCATGTGCACATCCATGAGTACAACTTCCGGCAACAGCCGGTCCGAATCCAGCAGGCGACGCACGGCCTCCCGGCCGTTGGTCAGCGTTTCCAGCTCCGCTCCGGCCTGCGTGAGCATGACCTCGAAAAGTTCGCGGTTGAATGCATTGTCGTCCACCACCAGGATGCGCATGCCCCGTACCTGCTCCAGGTTGCGAAGCTCCTCGGCGTGCAGGGCCTCGCCCTCCTCGTCCACGATCTCTTCCTGGAACACGAGCAGGCGCAGCACGTCCTCCACCGTGGAAAGCGTTAACGGCTTGGCCAGAATCGCCCGGGTCCCGAAAAATGCCGGTTGCAGACCCTCCATTTCCGGACGGGCCAGGCTCGACATGACGGCGACCGGAATCCCGTCGGCGACACCGGCCTCACGCAGACGCGAGGCGAGCTCAATCCCGGTCATGTCCGGCAGATCCCAATCCAGAAGGATCGCATCGAATCTTTCTTCAGCCGCCATGCGAAGTGCTTCGTCAGCCGTGCCGGCAACGCGCATGTCCAGCCCCAGCCGAAGCGCGATGTCTTCCATGGCCGCTCTGGCCGAAGCATTGTCCTCGACGAAAAGAACGGAGAGATCCGCATACCTGGTTGGCGAGAGATAGACGTTTTCTCCGGTTTCTTCGGACACGACGAACGGAATCGTGAACGCAAAGGTTGAACCCTTGCCGGGAGTGCTTGAGACATCGATATCCCCACCCATAAGCTGCACCAACCGACGACTGATGTTCAGTCCGAGTCCCGTCCCGCCAAAAATCCTGGCCGTTGATCCGTGGGCCTGCTCGAAAGATTGGAACAGACGGGGCAGGACATCCGCCTCGATGCCGATGCCCGTGTCGCTGACCTGAAAGCGCAGCGCCGTCTTGCCCTCTTCCGGCGCAACCTGCCCGGGCAGGCTCACATCAATGACGACCGTGCCGCTCTTGGTGAATTTGACGGCATTGCCCCCAAGATTGACCAGCACCTGCTCCAGTCGCAAAAAATCACCCTCGATACGCCGGGGTACCCCCGGGCCGAGGCAGACAACCAGCTCGTTCGCGTTTTCAAAAGCGCGCGGCACCAAAATATCAGCCGTTTCGCGCAGCAGGTTCTCCACCTCGAAGGGTTTCGACTCCAGGTGGATCTTGCCTTCCTCGATCCTGGAAACGTCGAGGATGTCATTGATGATTCCCAGCAGATGCCGGGCAGATGCCTGGATCTTGCGCAGATACTGCCGCAGCGGTCCTGTCCCCCCGGACTGCATGGCCAGGTTCAAAAATCCCAGAATGGCGGTCATGGGGGTGCGGATCTCGTGGCTCATTCCGGCCAGGAAAATGCTCTTGGCCTCGGCCATGGCCTCGGCCGCCTGGCGCTGCGACGAGATGGAAGAAGTGAAATAGGCCAGCAGAAAGGCCATGGCCAACGCCTCGGCAATGAAACCGACCCACATCATCATGGGGTGCATGAACGCGGCTCCGCCGTTGGCCGCCCTGTTGTAAATCAAGGTGTCAAAAACCGTTCCGCCCCATGCTGCGAGAAAGATGATCGATACCGTCCGGTTGCGCTTCAGGTTGTCGACACAGGCCCAGGCGCCGATGAACGCCACGGGCATGACGATGCGCATGGAGAGGCTTCCATGCAGATGCTCCGGCAGAAACGGCCCCACGGCGGCGGCCAAAAACACGAGGAAGACGCTTCCGAGCAGAAGCCTGTCGAGAATCCTGTTGTAGATCCTCGTATCCATGACGGCCCGGATGACCAGGGCCAGGAACCCCTGGGTCACGAGACCGACGACCATGATTATTTCCGTAAGATTTCGGAAACTTACGAGGTGCTGATAGCTGGTCAGGGCCACGAAGGAGGCAAAACCGAGATTGCCGGGTATGGACCACTTGAATTTGTCGATGCCGGCATAGAGCCAGACGAAAAGATGGCCAAAGGCCATGGTCAGAAAATAGCCGATGACCAGACCCGTTCCGAGGACCTTGAGGCTGTTGACATGCAGGGCGCGATCCACGGTGGTGATATGCGGACTGACCATGATCGGCCGCAGGCCGGTCACGCGCAGGTAGCACGTGAGGGGTTCCGAGAGATCTTCCGGAAGAAGAAAGTGCCGCCGTTCGGGCTCTCCGGTTTTCGCAAGGAGGTTTCCGGCCGCATGGACCTGCCAGCCGCCGGAAGCATCAGGCCGGGGAACATACAGATGGATGGTGTCGTAGACGTTCCAGCCGGGATCGAGAATCCAGGCGGAAGGGAGTCCCCGGCGATTAGCCGATCGCGGCTCCTCCTTGATCGAAAAGCGAAACCACAGGGCCGAGGACGTAAAGCCGAAGTTGAAGTGTCCGGATGCCGGAAGAGCGAATATTCCCGCCATGGCCGAAGAGGCGGCCTGGTCGATGGTCAGGGATCTGCCGGGATCTTCCATGACCTCCATGAATGGGCGCAGGTCGCGCTCTTGGACCGAACAATCCAGCATCAGAACTGGCAGATTTCGGGCATGGAGAGAGCCGGGCAGGCATAAGAAAAAAGAAAAGAAAAATAGCGCCCCGCTGCGTAGCGAAGAAAAATGGCAAATACACGATGACATTTTCCCATGCCGCGAACTCATGGCTTAAGCCTAGGGGGTGGAATCGCTGAGTTCTCGGGCCGCGATGGCGACCTCTTCGAAAAGAGCATGGAAGGCAGGAAGTTCCTGCTTGATGCCCTCCACGTCTCCGACCCGGGCCAGATTTTCAAGAAGCGCGCTCTGGGCGGCCAGCCTCTTGGCCGAAAGGTTTGCAGCCCCACCCTTGATGGAGTGAAAGAACAGGACGATTTCATCGCAATCGCCGCCCTGCACGACCCCTTCCGCCTTTTCCCGAACCTGCGCGTTAAGCTCCAGAAATCGCAGCAGAAGCTTCACGAAAATCTGCCTGTTCCCGCTGAACCTCAACAGCGCCTCGTCCATGTCCAGAACCAGAATCGCCGCGTTACTGTTCATCACATCCTCCGTAAAAATATCAATCCATGTCAAAAAACCTTAACTCGCTAAAATTGCAACCCAAACGAACCCAAGCTCTTTCATTCACGCATTCGCCAAAAAAATACGCACTACGGACTTAACCTCCCAAAATTTCATGCAATCTACACACTGTATGACAAGTATGTATGACGTTAATACATTAAAGGCTCATTGGCAACGCGCAAGGCTGCCGGCTGCAAGACAGATGTGCGATTATTTCAGGTAAATGACGTCATCGCGATGCGAAGCTCCGACCAAGAACATCCTCCACTCGAAAACATCATAAGCTACGGGGATGAAATATGATCATACGCATCTTGGCGAATATTTTGCCAAAAAAATACACAAAACTAAGTACGGCTATAATCAAAAAATAATAACAATTAGGAATGATTCAAAAAATTTATATCGCGTAATACCTAGTCATATCGGGATGGCCTCATCTCCCTTCCAGGATCGGCCATCAAAACACGCAAGCCAAGGAGTGTTGCATGTCGCAGGAACCGCAAACAGCAAGCGAAGAGACCATCCAGTCCGGCACGGTCGGCCGTAAAGAAAGTCCGGGAATCGCCGACGCGCTCACCGGGTGTCTTCTCTTTGTCGCCAGACATCACGGCCGCATCCTGTCGCCTGCATCCCTCCTGTCCGGCCTGCCTCTCGATGCCCAGGGGTGCTTGACTCCCGGCATGATCGAGGCGGCTGCCCGCAATGCCGGGCTGTCCACCCGCATCGTCAGAAGTCCGCTGAAGAAGATCGCCCGCTTCGCCCTGCCGGCCGTGCTCTTTCTGAAGGACGACGAAGTCTGCGTCCTGCGAGAGGTGGATGGCGAAAACTACACGGTCTCCCATCCGGACCTTGAAGACGGGGTCAAGGTCATGACCAGGCAAGAGCTCGAAAAACTCCACACAGGACACGTCCTCTATCTCATGCCCACAAGAAAGGAGGCCTCACCTCAGGGCGCCGCATCAAAACCCAAAGGCCATTGGCTCCAAAGCGCCCTGCTCCGGAACTGGCGTGCCTATTCGCAGGTCATTATCGCGGCGACGATTCTGAACATGCTCGCCTTGGCCATGCCGCTCTTCGTCATGAACGTGTACGACAGGGTGGTGCCCAACAGCGCCCTGGAAACCCTCTGGGTGCTGGCCATGGGCATGGGCGTCGTCTTCGTTTTCGATTTTGCCATCAAAGGACTGCGCGCCTTCTTCATCGACAGCACCGGCAAGAAGATCGACGTCGAACTGGAGGGCAGGCTCTTTGACCAGCTTCTCGACATGCACCTGAAGGACAAGCCCGCCTCCGTGGGCTCCTTCGCCAACCTCCTGCGCGAACTGGAAGTCCTGCGGGACTTCTTCACATCGGCCACGTTGGTGAGCTTCGTCGACCTGCCGTTCATCATGCTCTTCATCATCATGTTCTGGTACATTGGCGGCCCCATCGCCTTTATTTTCATGGCCGTGCTGCCCATCACGTTGCTTATCGGCCTGATCATCCATGTCCCCATAAAAAAATCCGTAGAAACCGCCATGGCCATGGGCAACAGCAAGCACGCAGTACTGGTCGAGACCTTGAGCAACATCGAAACGATCAAGGGCCTCGGCTGCGAGGCGACCATGCGCGGACGATGGATGCACGATACTGCCACCAGCGCCCGTCACGCAATCCGCTCCCGCTCCCTGTCCCATCTGGCCATGAACCTGACGGGCTTCGTGCAGCAGTTCGCGTATGTGATCATCATCATCGTCGGCGTGTACCTGATCAAGGACGGAAAGCTCACCATGGGCGGCCTTGTGGCCTGTTCCATATTGAGTGGCCGGGTCATGGGCCCCTTCGCCCAGATCGCCCAGCTCATCACACGCCTGCACCATACCATGAGCGCCTACAGGGAGCTGAACCGGATCATGGACCTGCCGGTCGAACGCACGGACACGGACTCCTTTCTGCACAGACCCCGACTTGATGGAAGCATTGAGTTCCGCGACGTCACGTTCTCCTACCCCGGCTCCAAGCTGCCGGCCCTCAAGGGCTTGAACCTGCGCATCGCAGCCGGTGAACGGGTGGGCATCGTGGGCAGGACAGGCTCGGGCAAGTCAACCCTGGGCAAGCTGATCATGAGCCTCTACTCTCCCGACCAGGGCTCGGTGCTCGTGGACGGTGCGGATCTGCGCCAGGTCGACCCGACGGACCTGCGTCGCTGGACCGGCTACATGCCCCAGGACGTGGCCCTGTTCCAGGGCACGGTACGGCAAAACATCTCCATGGCGCATCCCCAGGCTTCGGACCAGGAAATCCTGCATGCCGCCCGGATCTCCGGCACCCACGACTTCATGAGCACTCACCCCCAAGGTTACGCCCTGCATGTGGGTGAACGCGGCAGCACGCTCTCCGGTGGCCAGCGCCAGGCCATCTCCATCGCCCGGGCGCTATTGCGCGATCCGCGTATCCTGGTCATGGACGAGCCTTCCAGCTCCATGGACTCCCAGTCCGAGGCGCTTCTGCTGCAACGCCTCAAATTCGTTCTGGACGCAAAGACCCTGGTGCTGATCACCCATCGCCCATCCCTTCTGGAACTGGTGGATCGTCTGGTGGTCATCGACGATGGCCGGGTGGTGGCGGATGGGCCAAAGGAGGCGATCATGCGGCAGTTGCAATCCGGAGGAGTCCCCGTCAACCAAACCGTGCAGCGGCAAACGGGGGTAAGACAATGAACGCTCCGCAAAGCTCCGCCACACCTTCTTCAAATACCGAAATTAAAGCCACACCGCGCTCCTGCGCGCAACAAGATTCGTGCCCCTCTCCGGGCAGCGCTGCAGGAAGACCGGGGCACGCCCCCCAGGACCAACAGCCCCGAAGTTTCGCGATGGAACTCGACGACCTGACCAGCCAGAGCCGGATCACACCAAATCTTCTGCTCGTCATCGTCATCATGTTCTTCACGGCAGCCCTTGCCTGGGCGACCCATGCCCCCCTTGACGAGGTGGTGCGGGGCATGGGCAAGGTCATCCCCTCCACGGAAATCAAGCGCATCCAGAATTTCGAGGGCGGCATCGTCAAGGAGATCCTGGTGCGCGAAGGCCAGGAGGTGGCAAGGGACCAGTCGCTCATCCTCCTCGATCAGACACAGATGGCCTCCCGGTTTCGTGAACAGCAGTCAAACTATCTGGACCAGATCCTGGCCATCGCCCGGCTGGAGGCTGAACTGGCAGGCAAGGATGCCATAGTCTTCCCGGCCGAGGCGCGGAACCAGAAACCGCACCTGCTCGAAAACCAGACCGAGCTTCTGCGCTCTCGCACCGCAAACCGCCAGGCCGCCCTGTCCGTTCTTGAATTCGACAGGCAGCAGCGCGTGCAGGAACTCAAAGAACTCAGGAGCAGGCTGGGTTATCTGCAAAGCAACCATGCGCTGCTGAGCAAGGAAGTGGAGATGACCCGGACCATGGTTGCCAAGGGAGCCGCGTCGGAGATGGATCTTTTGCGCTCAAGGCGCCAGCTCATGGAACTTACCGGCCAGATCGCCGACACCCGCATCGCCATCCCCAAGGTGGCCGCCACCCAGGAAGCCGCCACGCACCGCATCGAGGAGGAAAAAAGCAACCATCGCACGGAAATACTCAAGGAACTCAGTGCGATTCGCACCGAAATGGAGGGTCGCAAGGAAAAACTTCCGGCCCTTGAAGACCAGATGAACCGCACCAGTGTGCGCTCTCCCGTGGACGGCACCGTGCAGCGGGTCTTCGTGACGACCATCGGTGAGGCCGTCGGACCGGGCCAGGAGATGCTTGAGATCGTGCCCCGGGAAGACACCCTTCTGGTCGAGGCAAGGGTGCCTCCGCAAGACATCGCCTTTCTGCATCCAGGACAAAATGCCGACGTCAAGATCACGGCCTACGACTATTCCATCTATGGAAGCATGAAGGGAAAAGTGGAACACATCAGCGCCGACGCCATTACCGACGAACAACAAAAAAGCAGCTACTATCTGGTCAAGGTCCGCACCGACAGTGCTTCCTTGACAAGCAAGGACGGCAAGGAACTGCCCATCATTCCGGGCATGGTGGCCGAAGTGGATGTGCTGACCGGCAAGAAAACAGTGCTTGAATACATTTTAAAACCCATCATCAAGACTGCCAGAGGCGCTCTTCGTGAAAGGTAAGGGTTGAACTTCAGCGAATTGCGTGGCATGCAGCCATTTGGGAGAAGTATGCCATGAAAAAAAGAATTCTGCTGATTGAAGACGACGACCTGCTGCGTTTGGGCCTGAAGTCCATAATTCAGACCAAAAAAGAATACGCCATCGATGCCGATACGGCGAGCGGAAAGCAGGCCCTGCGTCTCTTCGACGCCAATCATCCCGATATAGTGCTCCTCGATCTTTTGTTGCCTGACATTTCCGGCATCGAGGTGTTGCGGCACATAAAACGGATCGCTCCCAAAATTCCAGTGGTGGTGCTTACCGCCCATGAAGAAAACGAACTGCTTTTTGAAGCGCTGGAGTGGGGCGCGAACTGTTATGTTCTCAAGGGAGCGGGGCCGGAAGAATTGTTCCTGGGCATTCATTACGCGCTACTGAGCGAGATGTTCATCAGTCCGAAACTGGCCAAGCTCATCGTGGAAGCCTACCTCTTCGTCAATCGCCAACGAAAGGCACTGCCGCCTTTGAACGAACTCACGGCACGGGAAAGGGAAATCGTCAAACTCATCATCGACGGAAAAAAGAGCAAGGAGATAGCCGACACGCTCTTTATCAGCGTCAAAACCGTTCACAAACACCGGTCGAACATCCTGGAAAAACTGGGCCTCAGCAACCTGGCCGACCTGCGCCAGCGTAAAATGTATGTCCTCACCGAAATGTACGAAGAGGACATCAACAAATAGCCGAGCCGCCACAACCTTCCCTTCGAGAAAAATACGGACGTGGAATCTTAATTTTATACTTACCACGTTTTAGTCAAATTTATCCAAAATACACAGCACTTTCCGTTGCTGAAACTCTTTGCATTCAAGTAAACTCTCAATGTGTACTTATGTAACAAATTGGCATTGTGTGGCGTTTCAAGATGCATATCATTGTCACTTCGCAAATTTCAACCCTGAAATAATTCACATAATTCATAATCGCCATATATAAAACACAAGGCATGAAGATACAAAATAATATCGAAGCAGTTCGCATATTATGTTAATAAATAATATTCATGAAAAATTTTATAAGTCCGCAATTTTCAACATTCGATAAAAAAACACAAAAAGGGGCTTCGTAACCTGCAATCATCGAGAAAAATCCGGGAGTGACACACCTTGGAAAAAAACAACTTTCTTCTGGTTGAAGACGATCACCTTTTACGCATGGGGCTGAAATCCATGATCGACATGCATGACGAATACACATGCGCTTCGGACGTGGCGACAGGCAGGGAGGCGCTGCGCTCCTTCAGGCAGAAACCTGCGGACATCGTCCTTCTGGATCTGTTGCTGCCGGACATGAGAGGAACGGAAGTGCTGAGAAAACTGCGCAGGATCGACAAGCAGGTCAAAATAATCGTGTTGACCGTCTGCCAGAACAACGAGTTCCTTTATGAAACCCTGGAATATGGCACCAACGCATACGTCCTCAAAAGCGAGAACCCAGAAGAAATTTTCATGGCCATAAAATACGCTTTGAACGATGAAATCTTCATCAGCCCCAAGCTCACCAAAAACATCGTCAAGGACTATATAATCGCCACACGGCAACGAAAGGGCTTGTCTTCCCTGCAAAAACTCACCGCCCGCGAGATCGAAGTGGTAAAATTGATTTTCGACGGCAGGAAAAGCCGGGAGATCGCGGAAATTCTGGCCATCAGCATCAAGACCGTCGACAAGCACCGCTCGAACATCCTCCAGAAGATAGGTATCCACACCTTCAACGAACTGCGCCACGGAGGGATATATTTTCTTGATATTCTGAACCAGAATTAAGGCTCGCACTTAAAACGGCGGTCTCGCGAAACACCAGATTACCGACATGCCATGTCCGCAAGGCAGGCAAGAAACGTCCTGTGGACATCATTTCTCACAACCATTCCACGACCATTCAAAACCACCTTTACGTTAGCCTTGCAGTGATGCAGCCAGGTGGCTCTTACGGACGGTAATCCGGAGAGCACGGAACGCCTCGCTCCGTTTCCCAATGCCAACGCATCTCGTGCGGGCTTGCCCATGCAAATCTTTTCGAATCCGACTTTTTATTCTTCATGATTTGAAAAGCGGCACAATTACATGTACCGTCCATTCTGAATAATCCATCTTTCGAGATTTCGGACGCATGCCGTAAAATTCCGCCGCGAAAGAAGTCTCAATCAGGCACCCGGGCAACCATGCTTACCGTTCCAAGTCCGCTTGGATGCGGCATTCCCGAAGTCCCGGGGGTTCAAATCTGAACACATGGAGTTGCTTTTGAAAACTCGAAAAATCGACGTCATCGTTCTGGGCTCTGGAGTCGCCGGGGGCCATGTCGCCTCACGCTGCCACAAGGCCGGTCTGAGTGTGGCGCTGCTGGAAAGCCACGGTTTCGGAGGCACCTGCCCGCTGCATGGCTGCGAACCCAAGAAAGTCATGGCCGACGCCACCGAGACCGTGGAGCGTTTCAACAACACCTCCGGGACAGGTCCGACCGGCTCCGCCAAACTCGACTGGGTCGAGCTCATGCGCTTCAAGCGCACGTTCACCGACGATTTGCCGGACAAAATCCGGAAGCATTATCAAAACCTGGGCATCCAGACATTCACGACGGCTGGCAGCTTTGCCGGTCCCAACACTATCGTGAGCGGGGATGAACGGCTTGAAGCCGCCCATATCTGCATTGCAACCGGCTCGACGCCCAGAGAGTTGCAGATTCCGGGGAACGGGCTTCTGTCTTCCAGCAACGATTTCCTGGCCATGCCCACCCTGCCGGAAAGGATCGTCTTCATCGGAGGCGGATTCATCGCCTTTGAACTGGCTCACATCGCGGCAGTTGCCGGGGCCCAGGTGACAATCGTTCATCGCAGCGAGCGTTTCCTCAAAAAGTTCGACGCCGACCTGGTGCAGCGATTGACCGGGCATCTGGAAAAACTGGGCGTGAAATTTCATCGGAACTGTCCACCCCACTCCATTGAAGAAAATGGCGGCGCGTTGCTATTGAAGGCTGGAGACGAAGGTCGGCAAAGCTTTACGGCGGATGCGATCTTCAATGCGGCCGGACGCATTCCGGCCCTGGCCGACCTCGACCTGCCCGCCGGCAACGTCGATACGAGCAATGGCGGAGTCGCCGTCAACGCCTACATGCAGAGTCTCTCCAACCCTGGCGTCTTCGCTGCCGGAGACGTCATCGCCGAAACCATGCCCCTGACTCCGGTGGCCAGCGTGGAGGCGGAAGTCGTGGCCAAAAACATCATCGAAGGCCCGAAGCACACGATGAACCCTGACGTGACGCCATTCTCCCTGTTCACCTACCCGCCGCTGGCGACCGTGGGCATGCTTGAAGAGGAGGCACAAAAGCGGGGAATGCGCTTCGATGTCATCCATGGAGATTCGGCAGGATGGTCGGAGTACCAGCGCATCGGACAAACGTGCGCGGGATTCAAGCTGCTGGTCGAAAAAGACACGCGGCTGCTACTGGGGGCGCACGTTCTGGGCGACGCGGCAGAGGAGACAATCAACCTTTTCGCCCTGGCCATGCGCAAGAAGGTCGATGTCGATGAATTGCGTTCCATGCTGTGGGCATACCCATCTTTTGGCTACGCAATGAAATACATGTTCCGATAACTTGGAAAAAAGCCTGAAAAAAAGGATTCCCGGCAGGAGCGGCGCGTTTTGCCGCTCCTGCATTTTGCACGCGTCGGATCTATTTTCCTGATCCGCTTTCATTCTGCGGGGCACCGGCCGTTTCCAGATTCCTGAAATAGGCCGTGGTGTCTCCCTTGGTCCAGAGACCGACGTAACCGGAGACGGGCCTGGAGGCGGTGAAGCTTAGACTTAGATCGCGTCCACCCAAGCCGGCGGCGTTGATCTCCTTTCCAGCCACCGTCACTTCAAGGCCAATCCAACGCCCCAAAGGCACCTGCATGTCGACCCGCGCCAAAAAACTTCTGGTATTGTTCACGAATTCGAGCAGCTGCAATTCTCCTGCGGCGCCATCCACTGCCAATACCAGACAGTTTCCGACATTGCCCAGGCCGAAAGCCAGCCCGGCGGCGAGGTCCACGCATCCGGCCTCGATGCGCACGTCGACCCGGATACGCCCATCTTCGTGCCGACTGTCGCGCTTCACGGCGGTCGGATAGTAGTGCCGGGCATGCCGTTTTTCCAGAAATTTCCGGTACCGTCCGCCCAGGACCGAACTCGCGGCAAAATGCAGTGCACACGAAACCGTCTGCCCCATGTGCGCTCCGTCCTGCATGATGACCTCCCGGCCATCCATTTCGGCAAGGGACCACTGACCAAAAGACGCATAAAAACCGGGAACACGTTTTTCGGAACGATCCAGAAAATCATATTCCTGCCTGAAGAACATTTCGGTCAGGGTCTGCACCTCCTCCTGATTTGGAATGGCCAGATCAAGAAGCCTGCTGCAGCCCAGTAAACGCCCGGTCTGATCCAGCACCTCTTCCATGGCCGGGCAGTCAAGCCCCCTCAAAGCCGCCTGCAGCATATCCCCGCTGATGTTCACCTCGTAGCCCAGCCGCTTCAGCACATTGGACAGGAACTCGATGCGCAGGGCCTTGCCGGAGCCGGTGCCGGCTCCGCCCGAAAACTGCAAGGTCAGGGTGTTGGCATCCGAATCATCCGAACAGAGCGCGTCCAGATTGGAATAATGGTACCCAAACTTGACGCTCAGGTTCAGGTAATCGGCCGAAACCAGGGCATAGGATTTCGTTTCCGGCGGCATGGCACCGCCGGGCCCCATGCTTCCGGACATGAGGGCCATGAAGTTGCGTCCGCTCAGGTCCACGTTTCCGGCCCAGGTCACGCCCGGATGCGCCAAGCCTCGCCACAAGGCGGCCATGGGTCTGGAACGGATGTGCTCCGGAAGAATCTCGGCGCAGGTATCAAGACCCTCGGCCAAGCCGCCGCCCAAGTCGATGAAATGCATGGCCAGCGGGATATTGGCGCTCATGCTGCGCGACACCACCGAGTCGCCTGCAAGCCGGGAGATGTTGAACATTTCCTCCATGGCCTTTTCGTGGGCGAAGCGGATCAGGTCGTGCAGAGTGCGACAGCCCTCGGGAGTGAAGTCCGGCGATTTCGGGTCGGTCAGATTGAGGGGGGATATGCGCTCCAGCAGCTTTCGCAGGTGCCTGCCAATGGGCCCCTGCCCTTCATCTTCTTCCCGGGCAGGAAGCTTTCGGGTCAATTCGGGAACAAGGCCCAGATAGACCTCCGCTTCTTCAGCCAGCAAGGTGATCTCCTGGCCGGAGGATATTTTCGTCGTGGCCTCCCGGGTATCCATGAGGGCCGGAACATTGAACTCCCGAGCCACGGAGGCAAGATGGCTGGCCACCCCGCCAAGATCGGTGATCAGCCCTCGGACCCGGCTCATGTAGGGGGCCAGATCCGGAGCTGCCGTCCGGGCGACCAGGATGGCGTTCTCGGTCTGCTCCGGTTTCAGTTCGGGGGAAACAAGGACCGCCTTGCCCGAAACCCTGCCGGGCGACGCCGTTTGTCCGGCCGACAAGAGCAGCTCCATGGCTTCGGTATTCAAGGCTGAAGGTGGTTTGCCGGACTTGGTGATGCCCAAAGGGCGCGACTGGAGAAAAACGAGCTTCCCTTGTGCATCTTCAGCCCATTCTATGTCCTGCGGCGCGCCGAAATGCGCTTCAAGCCGAAGTCCGGAACGCACCAGATCAATGACGCCCGAATCCGTAAGGGCAGGCGTCACGTTCTCCGGATCTTCGTCCTTGGGCTGGATTGCGCGTCCGGCGATTGAAAACGTGTCGCGGTCAACCCTGTACACATCCGGCGAGGCGGACCCTCCGACCACCTGCTCACCCAGGCCAAGGGCCGCGTCGATCCGCGCCTGGCCCGCCTGCGGCATGGAAGGATCCAAAGTATAGAGGACGCCGCTGGCCCTGGCGTCGACCAAATCCACGACGGCCACCGCCATGGGCGTGGCCGCATCGGACAGCCCGTACCGAAGCCGGTACAGGATGGCACGAGGCGTGTACTTGCTGGCCAGGACAGTACGAAAGGCCGTGGGCAAATCCTCTTCTTCAACCGGGAGCACGCTTGCATACTGTCCGGCAAAGGAGGCTGCCGTGTCCTCGCCCACGGCGCTGCTGCGCACGGCCAGTCGCGGCTTGCGGCCAAGCCGCCTGGACAGGGCGCGAAATTCATCCTGCATGGCCGTCTCCAAGGCGCTGGGCAACGGGGCGGCCAGAATTTTCTCCCGGATCTGGTTGCACGCCTCGTCGCTGTCGGGCCGGCCCGGATCGAATTCGGCCAGCATCTTCTCCACGGAATCAAGCAAGCCGTTTTCGCGCAGAAAAAGATCAAAGCCTGCGGTCGTGACGACAAACCCGTCCGGCGCCGACAGCCCGAGCACATTTGTGATCTGCGCCAGGTTGGCGGCCTTGGCGCCGGAGATGGGCATGTCCCTGGCGCCAAGTTGCGCGAAAGGCAGCGAGAGCGGCCCTTCGATGACGGGCCGCTCTCGCTGCATCAAGGCGTGAAGCTCATCGGCCACGGTGTCAAAAACGGGCAGAATCCCGTCGTAGCGATGGCCTGAGAGCTGATTCAGGGAGCCCACCAGTTCCCTGACCTGATCCAGAAGCTCCGCGCCACGGCGCTGGATGAAGGCCAAAGTGGCCAATCCGGCCCCACGGTCCAGCATTTCAAGCTCCGCCAGGATGCGCAGCGCACGATGATTGTGCTCCAGAAAGGCATTGTAATGCCGAAAACGTCGGGAGGCCGGACCGTCCTGGTCGGCCAGCAGCTTGCAAGAATCCTGCTTGGAAAAAAATGGCATGAAGTTCTCCTCAAGAAATAATGTCACCTGTATGGACTTTCACCTTGATCAAAACCCCGGCGCCACAGCCGACTCGATTTCGCAATCGGACTGACCTTGCGCATCCCAGCCGGACGTTCATGCTACAGCGGCCAGAACCAAACCAGAAGCGGAAGCCCAAGGGCGATGACGACCACGTCCATGGGCAGACCCATGCGCCAGTAATCGCCAAAACGGAATCCGCCGGGGCCGAGGATCAATGTATTGTTCTGGTGTCCGATGGGCGTCAGGAAGGCGCAGGAGGCGCCAATGGCGACGGCCATCAGAAAAGTGTCCGGATTGACGCCGAGCTGAATCGCCGCTCCCAGCCCGATGGGAGCCATCACGGCCGCCGTCGCGGCATTGTTCATGAGATCGGTCAGAATCATGGTCGTGAGCATGACCACCGCCAGCGCGACAAAGGGGTTGCCCTGAGCCACGTTTTCAAGCAGCAGGCGCGCGATGAGATCGGCCGCGCCCGTGTTGCGCATGGCCCCGGCAACCGGCAGCAGCCCTCCCAGCAGCACAACCACCGGCCAGTCCACCGCCTCGTAGACCGAACGCATGGGCAACGTGCGCAACGCCATGGAGGCCAGAACTCCGGCGGCAAAAGACACTTCTGCGGGAAGCAGGCCAAAGGCGGCCAAGCCCACCGAAATTATCATGATGCCCGTGGCCATGAGCGCCTTGCGCTTGTCGGGAATACGCAGATCCCGCTGGGCAAGGGGCACGCAGCCCGAATTGCCGGCAAAGCCGTTCAGGCTGTCAAGCCGCCCCTGCATCAGCAGCACGTCGCCAGGCTTGATCAGCAGGGACCGCAAGCGGGCCATGGTGCATTCGCCCTGCCGGGCAACAGCGAGCAGATTTATGCCGTACCGGGTCCGCAACGCCAAATCGCTGGCCGAACTCCCGACGATCCTTGATTCCGGCAGCACCGCCATTTCCATCAGCGAGGCCTCCTCACGCCCCGGTTCCTCGGGTTCCGCCTCGGTCTTCGCAAGCTCGGCCAGATCTTCGGACTCGCCTCCCGTCTCAATCGGCGGGGCTTCACTTTCGTCCGGGCTCATCATTTCCAAATCGTCGAACAGCTCTTCATCACCGGCCTCGGCATCTTCCTGTCCGCCACTCTCCTGCTGTTTGTCCTCTTCGAGCTTCAGATCAAGCCGGGACAGCACTTCGCTCAGCGCCCCCACGTCGGCCTCCAGAATCAGGACGTCTCCGGCGCGCACGATCTTGCCGGGACGTGGAGAGCGAACGTGCAGGTCGTTGCGTACGAGATCCAGCATCTGGACATCGAGCTCCTGCAGAACCGTCCTTATTTCCTGGAACCGCTTGCCTTCGATGGCGCTGCCCTCCGGCACGCGAACCTCGGTGATGTAGGCGCTCGTCTCAAAACCCGATGCTCCCGCCTGCCTGCGCGCCGGGACAAGACGCCATCCAATGAGGGCGATAAATACGACCCCCGCGACGGTCAGCGGCAAACCGACCATCGAAAAGTCGAACATCTTGAAGGCGCTCATGTCCGGCCGGTCTGCGCGAAAGCCCGCGATGATCAGATTGGGAGGGGTGCCGATCAGGGTCGTGGTGCCGCCCAGAATCGAGCCGAAGGCCAGAGGCATCAGTACCTTGCCCGGAGGCAGATCAAGACGCCCCGCGACCTGGATCGCGACCGGCATGAGCAAGGCCAGCGCACCGACATTGTTCATGAAGCCCGAAAGCACGGCGCCCAAGGCGGTCAAGGCTGCGATACTCAGCGTCGGACCGGCGTTGGACGGTAATACAGTCCTGGTCAGCACATCGACCGCACCGGAAGCTTGCAGGCCGCGACTCAACACCAGCACGCAAGCCACGGTAACCACGGCGGGATGACCAAAACCGGTAAAGGCCGCCTGCGGCTCGACCAGACCGGACAGCACGCAGAGCACCAACGCCCCTACCGCCACCATGTCGTGCCGCCACCTGCCCCACAAGAACATGCCGATGGCGGCGGCTATGATCATCATGATGAGAGCCTGATCGTAGGTCATATTTACCTCTCCCCCCCAGGATAACCACTTCATGTACGGCGCAGACTTCGAAATGAAACAGCCAGGTCAGACCATCAATAAATTAACCATTTGTTGTTACTGAAAATATTTGCCTGGTCATGCCCAAAGACGCGGCGATTTGACGGAAGCCTCAATCAATACGGAATCTGCCGCGATTGTCAGGAAAATTCAACCGGAAATGCCGTTTCGCACGGTGCGACTTCGGCCCGGACATAACTGGCAGCCTTCTTACTTGTTTCAAGGAGTGAATCAGTCATCCGGACATCCTTTTTTCTGGATGCTTCCGTGCGATAATGCTATGTTGGATTCGCTCATGCTGTCATCACCCCCCCCGGAAATCGAACAGTGGAGGTATTCGTGGACAAGGCCAAAAAGAAGAAAAAAAAGAGACGCGAGCCGACCTACGAGCGCAAAGCCATTGAAATGGCGCGCGAGCACTACGAAAAGCAAAAGCAGAAAGCCATCCACGAACGACGGGTTTTCCGCGGGCTCCAGATCATCCCGACAAAAGCCTATTACGACGATTCGCTCGGCCACAAACCCGGTGAAAGCAATTGGGTCGGCTACGGATTCGACGTTCACCCCCATGTCTTTTTCGGCGCGGGCATCCTTTTGCTGACGTTCATCGTCACGACCATAATGTTCAAGGAGCAGTCGGCGGTCTTGTTTCAAAGCGTGCTTGACGGCATCGGCAATACATTTGGCTGGTTCTACATTCTGGCGGCGAATTTCTTTGTCATCACCATGATCCTGATCGCCTCCAGCGACTACGGAAAAATCAGGATCGGCGGCCCGGATGCCTTGCCGGAATTCTCGACCTTCAGTTGGTATTCCATGCTCATCAGCGCGGGCATGGGCATCGGCCTCATGTTCTGGAGCGTTGGCGAACCCATCTTCCATTACATGGCGCCTTCACCCATGTTCGACGTCCCGGCCAGTACCCCTCAGTCGGCACAGGTCGCGCTGGGACTCACGTACTATCACTGGGGAATTCACCCTTGGGGCATCTACGCGCTGGTAGGCCTCTCGCTGGCCTTTTTTGCTTACAACCGGGGGCTTCCGCTCACCATCCGGTCCATTTTCTATCCGCTTCTGGGAGAAAAAATATATGGATTCTGGGGCAACATCATCGACATCCTCTCCGTGCTGGCCACGCTTTTCGGACTGGCCACGTCTCTTGGCCTTGGCGTGAAGCAGGTCGCGACGGGGCTTACGTATCTCTTCGACTCGCCGAACACTGTTGAATTCGCCGTGATCCTGATCGGGGCGATCACCTTTCTGGCGGTCATCTCGGTGACGGCAGGGCTTGATAAGGGGGTCAAACTGCTCAGCCTCGGCAACATGTACCTGGCAGGCGCCTTCATGATCTTCCTGTGTGCCGTGGGTCCGACGGTCTATATCCTCAAGGCCTTTACGCAGAACATCGGATTTTACATCCAGAACCTGCCCCAGCTCAGTTTCTGGGTGGAGACATATTACGGAGCCGAAGGGAGCAACTGGCAAAATCCCTGGACCATCTTTTACTGGGGCTGGTGGATATCGTGGTCGCCCTTCGTGGGCATGTTCATTGCCAGGATCTCAAAGGGTCGGACCGTGCGCGAATTCATTCTCGGCGTGATGATATTTCCAACGCTTCTCTCTTTTTTGTGGATGTCCGCCTTTGGCGGTTCGGCCCTGTGGCTTCAGATTGCAGGGAATGTCGACATCGCCGGCGCAGTCAGCAAGGACGTCTCGACGGCGCTCTTCGTGATGCTCGAGAATTTTCCCTTGTCGAAAATCACATCGTTCATCGGCATCACCCTTGTAATAGTCTTCTTCGTGACATCGTCCGATTCGGGATCATTGGTGGTTGACCACCTCACCTCCGGCGGCAAACTCGACTCTCCAATTCCGCAACGCATTTTCTGGGCCGTCATGGAAGGCGTATGCGCCGCCGCGCTGCTCATGGGTGGAGGCTTGGTGGCGCTCCAAAGCGCGTCCATCGCCACCGGCCTGCCGTTCACACTTGTCTTGTTGATCATGTGCTACAGCCTGTACAAAGGCTTGCAGGAGGAAGACTACCACGCACGAATCATAGAAAAGATAACCCCGGCGACGCAAACCATCCAAATCCCCCTGGGAGAAAAAGATGCGTCCGCCAAGATCGCGCCTCCCACGATCTCGGATCGGAGCTGATAGATAACGATTGAGCGGTTCCGATGCGGGTGTCGGTTGCCGCTCAATTCCACTTCAAAAATTACGGAGGTTCTGGGTCGTAGCAGCGCAACATGCCTAATTTTGAAACAGGGGGCCATGATACTGCGTCATTTTAACCGACCAAATCGGGGCCAACACGTGGCCAACACGTGGCCAACACGAACATGTCGGACGACCAGCACCGCGAACTGCTGGGCATATCCGTATTTATACTGAGAATAATCAAAGATTCCCTACGTAAATTTCCTTACGTATTTTCCTTGATCGTTCCATATTTCACATGCTAACATTTTTCGTATGAAAACGACTCTCATTATCACAATAACCCTCGTCATGGCAGCGGCAATCGCAATATGGGCAGGGACAAGACCAAAATTGGGAAAGCCCGGCCGTCCGATCAATGTCAGCTTTGATCAATTGAAAGACATGGAACATCGGGATCGATGACGAAATTCGCGATGCCGGGACGAAAGGCGAACTTTTCCGCGTGATTCGCCGATGCGTCGCGTTTTCGCGGCAAAGAGACACGAACAAAACCGGAGCTACCCATGGATGACATCCGCATACGCCCCATCGGCGTCATCAATTCCCCCTTCACGGACAGGGCCGACATGCCCATCCAGCCTTGCGGCGCGCGCGACGTGGCAGGTCGGATAGTCCTGGAGGAAGCCCTGGCCCCCGGCCTGACGGATCTGGAAGGATTTTCCCACATCTATCTGCTCTACCACTTCCACATGAGCCGGGGTTTCGACCTGACCGTCGTCCCGTTCATGGAACCAGCCGAACGCGGACTCTTTTCCACCCGCGCTCCAAGACGCCCCAACCAGATCGGCATGTCCATCGTGAGGCTTGAGCGCGTTGAGGGCAACGTCCTGCACATCCTCGATGTGGATGTCCTGGACGGCACACCGCTTCTGGACATCAAGCCCTACTTCAAAACCTTCGACGCCTTCCCTGAAGCCATTTCAGGCTGGGCCGAAAGCCATCAGAACGAAGCGGGCCGGGTCCGCTCCGACAAACGCTTCGTCGATCCCAAGAAATGATCAAGGCCGAAGACGGCCCGGAAGTCATCGCGCCGGGAGCATTGACGCGCGGACATGACCAATCCGGCCATCCCGTCCAAGCCATCCGCCAAGGGCAACGTCATGCCCGCGACAGCATCAATCCTTGTCCTCTTTGCCTTCCTTGAGCCCCTGCCCGAATGCCGCCTTGGCCTTGGTAAAACTGTCCTTCCAGACCTTAAGCGACTCCTCCAGGCCATCTTTGAGTTCCTCCCAGGCAGATCCGCCGGCCTCTTGCAAGGTCTTCACTTTCGTTTCAAGCTCATTGCGTTTTTCCTTGAGTTCCTGGATGCGTTCAAGGTAGCCAATCTTCAGATCGGCCTTGGACTGATTCGCCTTTGAGGCCAGCAGGTCGATCTCGGCGTTCCATTCGTCAATTTTGGCTTTGAGTTTCTGCACATAGACATCTTTTTTTTCCTGCATCAAAATCCACTCCTTGCAAAATTACGGATTAAGCTTTTCCCGCCATGCCCCTGGCGCGCATATCGGCCAAATTCTCCGTTTACGGCCAATTCCGAGGCTCGCGGCAAAACACGACAGTCTGCTCCAGCCAAAAGAGGTCTGAAGCAAGACCTTGGCACAATTGCTTCATGTCCGCCACTTTCGGGCCATGCCAAAAATGACGAACCGATCTGAAAGTTCACCATTTCCAAAAAGGCGATCCAAGGCCGCGCATCCACGCCGTCCGTGGCGGCCACTATTTTTGTTGAATTTTGAGCGGATGGACGAACAGAAATCACGGATTCGAATTGACCTTTTCGCGCAGGGTTTATAATTTTTCGGACTTTCCCGCGTCTGCCCGCGCGGCACCACCCAGCGGCAATGCCGACAACCAGGAGAAAAGATGGAGACACTGATCATTGGCGCCGGTGCCATGGGCGGATTGTTCGCAACCCTGCTCGCTCCGCTGGTTCCTGTAACCCTGTTCACCACCAATACCGGGCACGCCGAGGCCATCAATCAAGCCGGGCTGGCCCTCAACTGCATGGACGGCCAGGTCCGCCGCACTTCGGCCTGTGCACTGACCGATCCAGACCGGTACGGCCGTCGCGCCGACCTGATCCTCATTTGCACCAAGGCCCGCTCGACCGGCCAAGCCGCCGAAACCGCAAACCGACTGCTCGCCGAAGACGGCTTGGTGCTCACCTTACAGAACGGGCTCGGCAACCTCGAACTCATCCAGGCCGCTGTCGGCGTCTCCCGCGCCGCCGCCGGAATCACCGCCCAGGCGGCCACCCTGCTCGGCCCCGGGCAGATACGCCATGCAGGAAGCGGCCCCACGGTGCTGGGCGCAGGGCCCGGACAGGATAAAAAAATCGCCGCCGTCGCCGCCCTGTTCAACCAGGCAGGCATCGCCACCACCGTCACCGAAGACGTCGCGGCCCTGCTCTGGTCCAAGCTCATCGTCAACGTGGGCATCAACGCCCTGACCGCGCTGCTGCGGGTCCCAAACGGCACCTTGGCCGAGATCCCGGAATGCGAATGCCTCATGACCAAGGCCGTGGACGAAGCCGTGACCGTGGCCCGGGCCATGGGCGTAAGACTGCCGAACGACGCGCCGCTGGAGAAGGTCCGAAGGGTTTGCGCAATGACCAGCGGCAACCAGTCCTCAATGCTCCAGGACATCCTCGCGGGACGGCCTACCGAAATCGACGTCATCAACGGCGCGGTGGTCCGCGAGGGAGCCAAGACCGGCATCCCCACTCCTGTCAATCAGATGCTGACGGAGCTGATAAGGGCGCTGGAAGTCACCGCCTCCTGGCGAATCAATTGACCTTACCGGGCCCGCATCAGACCAATCAATTCTTGCCATTCCTGATCCCTGGGACCGAAGCCTTGCTCAAAACAGACAAGCCGCTGAAAATTCTACATTCCAGCGGCTTGCCTGTCAGGGATGCGCAAACGCATCAAATCACAGTTGCGCCTGTCTGGCCTGATGTTCCAGCTCCATCTTGAAGGACGGATCCAGATTCATCTGGCGAGCCAGTTCGTCCAGATAGGCACGCTCCATGAAATTTTCCTCGTCCACCATCAAGAGGCTGGCCAGATACATTTCAGCGGCAATCTCCGGAGTCGTGGCCGAGGTCGCGACTTCTGCGGGATCCATGGGCTTGCGCAATTCCTGGTCTACCCAGGCCTGCAATTCCTGGTCGCTGGTCAACTGCGCGATACTCTGGTCGATCAACTGCCGCTCACGATCGTCGATATGGCCGTCCGCCTTTGCAGCCGCGATGATCGCGCGCAGAACCGCCTTTCCGTGGAATTCGGCTTCCAGGGCAGGAACCCTGTCCACGGTCCGGGGTTGCGACACTTGAGGCGCGGAGGCGCTGTTCTGCTGCCAGGTGCTGAAAGCCTTGTAGGCCACAAGACCAAGCGCCGCCAAGCCACCGTACTTGAGTGCCGTACCACCCATCTTGCGCGCCTTTTTGCTGCCCATGAGCACCCCGATCGTGCCTGCGGCCAAAGCGCCGCCTCCCGCTCCCGTGAGCAAGGCGCCCAGCGGATTTCCCCCGGCTGTGGCATTTGCCCGGTTCCCGGCATTCTGCAATGCCCCCTGACCCGACTGAAGCATTTGATCAAGAAGATTCATGATACTCATTGAAAACCTCCACATAAGATGAAGTGACTATTCTCGAAAAATCAGACTCAGAGCTCGAATCCGTATCGGTTTCGCATTGAAAAAGGCGTTGCGTCGCACCTACTCCAGATCAAGAGCTGCCCTCATTCGCATGAACCAAAGCGATTGCACAACGGCCCTCTGTAATCCATTACACTTCTTGCGATCTGTTTGCGCTGGAACAATACCCAGCTCAGGGGCGCCGTGGTCAGGACGAGCAACGCACTCACGGTGATGGAGACCCCGTATGATCCGGTGGCGTCGGCCATGATACCGCCCAAGGGCGGTCCGATGAGCGCAGCCAGTCCGTACCAGAGAAAGCAAATGGGATAAAGGCGGGGGAACAGCTCTATGCCGAGTTGCTCCACGATGGAGGCTGCATAGACGACGAAGCATCCTCCAAACCCGATTCCCGTAAACAGCACGGCGGCCAGCACAAGCGCGGGCGCGGGCGGCAGCAAGAAGAGCAGCATGCTCAGCCCCAGGAACGCCTGAAAAAGAAAGATGGTCAGGCGTGAACCAGCCCGATCGTGAACCTGTCCCCAGCCGATCCGGCCCATGGCATTGCCCAGAGCGAAGACCGATATGGCCAGAGTGGCAGCCGAGCTCTCAAGGCCCAGGGACAAGGCGATGGGCTTGAGGTTGCCCACCACCAGCAACCCGGCGAAGGTTCCACAGAACATGCCAAGGCACAGGAGCAGGAAATTGCGCGAAGTCAGCAAGCTCATGGGCAGGGCCGTCCGGGCGCTGCCCTGAAGGCTTTTGGCGTGTTCGTCCGAGGGCGGCTCGCGCATGAGCAGGGCGCTGCATATCGCGATGGCGCCGGAGCCAAGGCCGATAAAACGAAACACATGCATCACGTCCATGGCGCGGGTCACAAGCAGATGCTCGGCCACGACGCTCAGGAGGATGGCCCCTGCCCCGAAGCCGGCGACCGAGACTCCGGTCACGAGCCCCTTTTTATCCGGAAACCATTTCATGGAGACCGTCAGAGGGCAGATGTATCCAAAGCCGATTCCGGCTCCCGTGACCACGCTGAGACTAAAGAACAGCAAAAAGAAGTTTCCTTGCGACAACGACGCCATAAGGTAGCCTGCCGAAAAAAGTAGCGCGCCGACCATCGCGGTCAAACGCGCCCCGCGACGCTGCAGAAAACGCCCTGCGGGAATCATGACACAGGTGAAGACTGCAATGGTGGCGCCGAAAATGATCCCACACTGGCTTGATGTTAATCCATATTCCGCTGTCAGCAGTGGAACGAACTCACTCCATGCGTAAATGCCACCAAGTATCATCTGGGTCAGACAACCAGCGCAAAGAACAACCCATTTCATCGTGCAGCACCCGTCAAACGTTCCAGAACTTCGAGGACGTCGCCGATACAGCATCCGCTTTCCAGGGGATGCCGCAGGCGCTGGTCGCGAAGGATGGTGTATCTGACCCGTCGGCCTTCGCGCTCCCCGACCAGATAACCGGCGGCGCGCAAATCGGCGACGATGTGCTGGACGGCCCGCTCCGTGATGCCGACCTCGCCGGCGATGTCCTTCATGCGCATGCCCGGATCCCGGGACAGGCAGAACATTACGTGTGTGTGATTGGTCAAAAATGTCCAGGAGGACGCTTGAGGGGTGTTGGTCATGAGCAATCTTCCGTGAGGGTTGTGTAAAGTTTGATGTCTGGGAGAAGGACTAGGCGCCATGCAATTCGCGAAATATAATTCGTGAATTCAAAAGCCTTTTGCTCGACATATTCTTTCGTGTCAAGCCGGAATCAGCCAGCCAAGGTTTGGCCTTGGGCGTCTGGGAAAAGCGAGAGGTGTTGCAAGAGGTAACATTTCTCGAAGATTGAACAGTTCGAACTTTTCCGGCAAGTCATCGTGACAGCAAGCTCGCCGAGCAGACAAGCGGCGGCTGAGAGGCCTCCATGCCATTGCCGAACGGAAAAGGAGCGCGAACGACCAAAACGGCGCTGGCACGGTGGCTCTGTAATGATGACACTGCAAAAAATCGCGAATGAACCTGGGTGGCATTACCGCGAACGAGTGCCCGGCATGGGTAGGCGGGCAATGGCGGGAACGATGACTTCTTACGGTGACGCTTGTAAACGCAGTGAATCACTTCTGACTCAAAAAATTATACCGACCTGGCACCGATCAAGGGTGTTAACAATAATATAAATGCATGAGCGGGACTTTACGTGCGCAAAGAAACAATATTTTCAAAAAGCATATTTGGCATCGTGCTTCCATATTTTATTTTCGCGTGTCTTTGGATTCTTATCTCTGACAGTATTCTTGCCGTAATTGATCTTGATGCACCAACGGTAGTTCGGTGGTCCATTTACAAGGGATGGGGGTTCGTATTCGTCTCGGCGGCCCTCCTGATGACACTCATTCGCCTTCACTCGGCCAGTCATGAGGAGCTTCTCAATCGTCTCGCAGAGAGCGAAGACAGATTTCGTCTTGTGTGCGACAACCTTCCCGACAGCTATGTGTACCAATTCACATTGGAGCCGGACGGCACGCCCCGTTTTCTTTTCCTCAGCGCAGGCATCGAACGCCTCCACGGACTCAGCGCGGAAGACGTGATGCGAGATGGACGTCTTCTGTATAACCAAGTGTCTCCAGCCCAGTTTCAAGAGATGAAAGCCAACCAGGTCGCCAGTATCAAGGACCTCTCGGATTTTGTCATGAAACTCTCCATGCGCCGCGCCGATGGTGTCTGGCGTTGGTTCCAGATCAGCTCGCGGCCCCGCCGTCTGGCCGACGGCCGGATCATCTGGGATGGGGTCATTACGGACATCTCGGAGCAGATGGAATCGCAGCAGGAGATCCAACGGGCAAGCGAATTGCTGGAGCAGGCTGGAGAAATTGCCGGACTTGGGGGATGGGAGTTCAATGTGAAGACCCTGCAAGGCACTTGGACAAGCCAGGTGGCAAGAATCCACGACCTGGCATCCTCTGAAAAGGTGAGCGTCGAGCAGGGGCTGAGCTTCTACATCGAAACATCCAGGGAAAAAATAGCGAGTGCGGTGCAGGACGCCGTGGACCTGGCGCTTCCGTATGATCTGGAACTGGAGATGCTGACCGCCGCCGGGAATAAAAAATGGGTCAGAACCGTGGGCAGGCCCGTGGTGGAAGACGGCCAGGTCGTGAAAATCACCGGTGTCATTCAGGACGTCACGGAGATGAAGAAGGCCGAAATTTCACTGCGGGAGAGCGAACAGCGCTACAGAGAGATCTTCAACGCAACATCCGAAGCCATTTTCATCAGCGAAGCGGACACCGGCAGGCTTCTCGACGTAAACGATGCCATGCTCACTATGTACGGTTACCATTCCAAGGAGGCAGTACTGGCGGGAAACATAGGAGACTTGAGTTCAAACGAGGAACCATTCACCGAAGCGGAGGCCCAAAAGAGAATCGTCGCGGCGTTTCATGGGGAGCGCCTCCAGTTCGACTGGCAGGCCAAGCGACACGACGGCACTGTTTTTCCGGTCGAGATCACGCTCAGGCACTCGATCATCGGCGGTCGGAAAAGGATTATCGCCGCAGCCCGCGACATCACCGAACGCAAGCGGGCGGAAACAGCCCTGCGGGAGAGCGAACACCACTTCCGCACCTTGGCCAACGCCGGAACGGCCCTTATCTGGACATCGGGCCCGGACATGCTCTGCGACTATTTCAACGACGCCTGGCTGGATTTCACGGGCCGCAACCTGGAACAGGAGCTTGGGCATGGTTGGGCGGAAGGTGTACACCCGGACGACTTTGACCGCTGCCAGAACTTCTACCTTGCGAAATTCAACCTCCGTGAAGCGTTCGAGATCGAGTACCGGCTGCGTCATGCCGACGGTTCCTACCGCTGGATTCTCGATCTCGGCAACCCGCGCCACGACAGTGCGGGAGCGTTCATCGGCTACATTGGCCATTGCTACGACATCACCGAACGCAAGCACAACGAACAGGCCCTTATCCAGGCCAAGGAAGACGCCGAAGCAGCCAACAATGCCAAAAGTTCGTTCCTGGCCAACATGAGCCACGAAATCCGCACACCGCTGAACGGCATCATGGCCATGATGCAAGTCCTGGAGATGACGCCGCTGAACCCGGAACAAGCCAAATACGTCTCCATGGCCATGACGTCCTCGGACCGTCTTGCCCGACTTCTGACAGACCTTCTCGACCTCTCCCGCATCGAATCCGGCAGGATGGTCCTGCGCGAGGAGGAGTTCGGGGCCAGGGAGCTGTGCGAGTCCGTATTCGAACTTTTCCTGGTCGCATCCAGGGAGAAAGGCATCAAACTTGAGAGTTCCCTGGACCCCGCACTGCCCCCAAGGATGCTAGGGGACGAATCGCGGCTGCGTCAGATCCTCTTCAATCTGATCGGCAATGCGGTGAAATTTACCAATACAGGTTCGGTAACACTGGAGATGACGCCGCTACGGTTCGAGAACGGGCAACCGCTCGTGCTCATGAGCGTGATCGACACTGGAATCGGAATTCCGACCGAGCGGTTGGACGAGCTGTTCCAGCCCTTCTCCCAGGTCGAAACGTCCTACACCCGGAAATACCAGGGCGCGGGACTCGGCCTGTCCATCGTGCGCAGGCTCGTTGAACTCATGGACGGCCACATCATCATGGACAGCGTGCCGGACGAGGGAACCAGCGTGCATGTCATCCTGCCCCTGAAACTGCCACCGGCACTCCTAAACGCCCGAGACCGGGAGAATTCCGGTCAGGACAAACCTATGCGTGGGATGCGCATCCTGCTGGCCGAAGACGACTGGGCCAACGCCTTCGCCACCAAGACACTCCTGGAAAAAAGCGGCCACGAGGTTTCCTTGGCGGTGAACGGCCAGGAGGTCCTCGATCTGCTCGAAAAGCAGGGGTTCGACCTGATCCTCATGGACATCCAAATGCCCGTCATGGACGGGGTCGCGGCAACCAGGGCTATCCGCGCGAAGACAAGCCAGGCATCGAGAAAAGACATTCCCATCATCGCCATGACCGCCTTTGCCATGCGCGGGGACAAGGACAAATTCCTTGATGCCGGAATGAGCGGCTATCTCTCCAAACCGGTGACCATGAAAGATTTGCAGTCGGAACTCGCAAAGGTTGCCCAAGGATTCGTCGGCTGAGGAGTCGCGCACGAAATCCGTGCGCCAGGGCCAAAAAAATAAATGTCGGATGCCGGATGCCGGATGCCGGACGCTGCCTACTGTTCCGGCTCCTGTTTCTGTTCTTTCCTGGCCAGCACGTAGAGCGGCTCCTTGACCCCCAGGATGGTTCCGAAATTTCGGATCAGTTCCAGCCCTGCCACGGTGATGCTCTGCCCCCTGTCCATCAGGACCGAGCCTTTTCCGCTCAACACCGGATCCATCAGCAGCATGCCCTCGCGCAGATCGTCGATCAGGACACTGCGGATCTCGCTTTGCTGCCGCCTTTCCATGACTTCCGCCAAGGCGGACAAGACCCGCACGTCGTACACGTCCGGCATCTCCCGCATGCGCTGCAACGCTCCAGCGGCGGGAATTCCGAGATTGTCGAGATCCGCGAAATCCAGCGCTGCCTTGAGTATCCTTGCGCCTGCGCAAGGATTTTTACCCAATACCAGCTCCTGCTCCGAGATCATCTCGACCACGCTCTCCAGGCGGGGAACGTGCCGCAACAGATTGCCGGCGATGTCCGGATGCATCAGAAATATTTCCTGCTCGTCCTCCGACAGATCCTCACCGGAAATTTTCCGTTCGAGAATATCCATGGGCAGGGATATGCACCCGATCTGACTGAGCATGGCCGCCAGTTCGTATTTCCAGCTCCCCTCCAGGCCGAGAACCTGGACAATGCCCGCGACCAAGGGTTTGGCCTTCTCTGCACGCCCGAAGGCCTTGGGACTGACCAGCGCGAGAAGTTCCGACAAGACCTGGATGCATCCGCGCAGGGTGCCGTGCAGAAGCTGTCTCTCGGACATTATGAGCCGGTACTGCTGCACGCCGTCGTTCACCGCCGCAAGCAGGGCATCCGGCGCGCAAGGCTTGGTCAGCAACCGGAAGATCGCTCCCTTGTTCACGGCCGAGATGGCCGTATCGAGGTCGGCGTGGCCGGTCAGCATGACGCGGACCGTATCCGGCCAGCGATTCTTGATGACGCCCAGAAACTCCACCCCATCCATGACAGGCATCTTCAGGTCCGAAACAACAACGGCGAAAGGCCCGCTCGACTCCATGAGCCGAAAGGCGTCCAGGCCGCTTCCGGCGGTCTCGATCTCGAAACGATTGCGCAAGTTGCGCCGAAACGTCTCAAGCACGAATTTTTCATCGTCGACAAAAAGAATCCGTTCGCTCATGAGCCCTCACCGTTGATTGTCTCGATACATCGTGGTCCCTTGTGCCCAAGGGAGCCTCGTCCACGGAGCCATGTTCCACGAGTCATGTCAGTTCGGAGATTCGAGTTCGGTCACCATCGCGGCCTTCCATTTCGCGAGCGTCATCTCTCCGTCTTCCACATCAAGAAGTGCTGACGCAAATGAATGCGGAGCGTGTCCGCTCTGCCGCACGTACCGGTTGTGCATTTCCACGTCCACCATGTGCACAACGGAGGAAAGATGCGACAAGGCAGGTCCCTGTCTGCTTCCATGGTGCTGGGCGATGGCGATGACGACATCCTCGGAAAATCCCCACAACCCCAACAGATACGCGCCGATCTCCGCGTGGGTCACCCCCAGCTCTTCCGCCTCGATGTCCGCCAAGGGAATATTCCGCGCCTGAGCCAGAAGCAGGATCCGCACAAACTCTCCCGGACACCCTTCGGCCAGAACGATCTTGCCCACGTCATGCAGGAGACCGCACAGAAACGCGTCCTCGACCGCCCTGCCATTCGCCCCGTCGCTCCGCGTCACCGCCCGGCAGCAACGCGCCACGTCGAGACAGTGGGTCCAGAGCTTCTCGGTATCAAATCCGGGGTACATGTCCGGATCCAGAGTCTTGAAAACTCGATCCGCGATCACCAGTCCCCTGATCAGATTCACGCCGAGTATGCCCACGGCCTGAAGCATGTCGCTCACCCTGCGGGAAAGACCGAAATACGGAGTATTGATGAGCTTCAGGATACCCGTCGTCAGGCTCATGTCCTGGGAAAGGATTTTAGCCAGGGTCAGGTTCGACGTGTTTTCATCGCGTAGCGCCCGGGTCAGTTCCCGATAGACATTTGGCACCACGGGCAGATGTTCCATGCGGTGCACGACCGTTCGTAAACGCTCGTTCATGAGCAAAAAGCGCAGCCGCGAAGCCGATTGGACCGCCTCAAGGAGTTCCGTCGGACCGACCGGCTTGTTCAGCAGCTGATGCGCGGCGACGAGAAGACTTGAAACAACGCCATCCTCGGCTTCGGACGTCATCAGGATACGCATGGTCATGGGCCAGCGCTCCCTGACGTGCGTCAACAGTTCCTTGCCACCCATGTCGGACAGTCTGGCGTCGGTCACGATGACGTCGCAGGCCATGGAGGAGAGAATCCGATCCGCCTCACTGGCGGAAGTCGTCAACAGAAGCTCGATGGGCAACTTTCTGGCCATGACGATGCGCCTCAGACTCTGCTGCACATGGATGTCGTCATCAACGAAGAGCACTTTGAGCTTATTCATAGCGCACACCTTCGCCCCCGCCATCGACGGGCAGGGAGATGATGATCGTTGTTCCCTTGCCGGTTTCGGTCTCAAAGCCGATATCGCCGCCATGCTCCTTGACCACCACGCGATGGGCGATGAACAGGCCCTGTCCGGTCCCTTTGCCCACGAGCTTGGTCGTGAAGAAGGGTTCAAAAATATGAGCCCTGGCATGCAGTGGAATACCCGTTCCGTTATCCATGACCCGAATCTCCACCCGGTCTTTCATGTTTCTCGTACCGATCGTGATCTTGCCCAACCGGTTCGCGTCCCTGGATACATCCATGACCGCGTGCACGGCATTGACCACCAGGTTTAAGAGCACCTGGCCTATGGCCTGGGAAGAGCAGACAACGCGGGGCAGATTCGGATCGAGGTCGACAGCCATTTCGGCCACGTATTTCCACTCGTTGCGGGACAGAGTCACCGTTTTATCGATCAGTTCGTTCAAATCGACCTCCTGATGCTGGTCGTGGCCGGGATGCGCGAACTGTTTGACCGAATTGACGGTGGCGGAGATCCGGTCCAAGCCCTGCAGCGTCTCGGAAATCGCCGGTGGAAGTTCTTCCAGATAAAAGGGAATTTGCAGATCAGTCTCCCTGACCGTCAATATCTCCCGAGCCTCGCTTCCCGTGATCAGAGTCCGGCAGGCTTCGAGGGCCAATTTCAGATTTTCAACCCCCTCCTTGATGAACCACATGTTGTTCATGACATATTGGGTCGGCGTGTTGATTTCGTGGGCGATCCCGGCAGCCAACTGACCTATGGCCTCCAGCTTTTGCGTCTGGAGAAGCTGGGATTCGAGCATCCTGCGCTCGGTGATGTCCAGAAACAAAAGCCAGTAGCCCTGCGGATGGCTACCCCCTGAACGTTGCGCCACAGGCGTGACCAGAACAAAACGGATGTCCCGGTGGACCTGCAGGCGCAGATCGAACCGGGACCCCGGCAGGAAACAGGCCTGCTGGCCGAATATCGAGCCAAAAAGCGCCTTGTCCTCTTCATGCACCAGAGGCGTTATGGGCATGCCCATGAGCATATCCCTGCTCTGCCGCACGAGGTCGCAGAAATGATCGTTGCAGTATTCGACAGTGCCCGCCAAATCCACATGCACCAGCCCCTGGCTCATATTCTCGGCCAGACTTCGAAAAAGCTGCTCGCTGCGCGCCAGGCTTTCCCCGGCGCTTCGACGGCCGGTGACATCCTCGACGAACCCCTCGAAATACATGACCCTGTTCTGCGCATCACGCACCAGACGCCCACGCAGCCGGCCCCAGAATGTCGATCCGTCCGGTCGAACCAGGTTCACGTCCCTGGCGGGGACGATATGCCGCTCAAGGCCTTCTGCGATCAGTGCGCCCCGGTCCGCCGGGTCAGCATACATCTGACGACCTATATCCATGTAATACCTGATCATATCGTTGGTCGAACCAAACCCGAACATGTCGGCCATGGTCTCGTTGACGCTCAGGAAGACGCCTTCGGGAGTGCTCTGGAATATTCCCACCGGCGCATGATCAAAAATGCTCTTGTACTTGCTCTCGATGGACTCCAGGGTGTCTCGGATCCTGTCCGAGGCGGTCACGTCGCGGGATACGACAACCCTGCCGATACGTTTGCCGTCCCTGCCCAGCAACTCGCTGCCGCGAACCATGAATCTGCCCGGCAAATTGGGGTACGTCACGGACATCTCCTGCGACAAATGCCCCGTGTTTTGCAGTCTGCACTCGGTGCAGCCCAAAATCTCCCGGCACGTCCTGCCGACCACGTCCGCGGGTAACAGCCCCAGTTTGTCCGCCAGGGCCCTGTTGGCCCGTTGAATGACGCCCGAGTCGTCGACCAGAAACACCAAGTCGGAAATTGTGTCGAAGGTGCGTTCGAGTTCCTCCTTGGCTTTCAGGATCATTTCCTGATCTCTCAAGGACTCCGTCACATCCTGAAGAAAAATCGAAGTACCCGCGAATTGTCCGGACACGCTGGGCACCTTGCACGTCCAGGCTTGGAAGAGCCGTTCACCACCGGAAACCGGAAAAGCGACCAGGCGCTCCTTCGCGTAGCCCGGTTCCGTTTCTTCTGGACTCAATGCGTCAGCAAGCCAGGGAAAAGCCTTCACGGCCGCCTCCCCGCAAAGGCTCGCCATCGCTCCTTTGGTGCGGCAGGCGTAGTAATCCCGACCATGCACCGCGTTTTCGTCGAGCAATCTGGCGGCGGCGCGATTCAGGTTCTCGATGGTTCCATCGTGCGAAACAAAGATGACCGGATGAACGAGACTTTCGAAAAAAGTCAGATAGCGATTCTTCTCGTTAGTCATTTTCCGCAGGCTTGCGGCCAAGCGGGCGTTGGAAACCTGCTCCCCGTGCCCCGCCCATTCGGAGCAGAACGCCGTGTTCATGCGATCGAAAAGACGAAGCATGGAATATTCGAGGCTGTCCCTTTCTTCTCCAGGAGGCATGAACTGTCTGATGCAGTCCAGAAATGCCTGCCTGTAGTACACGAAAAGCCCCAGAAACATGCCGAGATCGACACCGCGCTCCCGATGCCTGCGGGCCGCCTGAAGCCCGAATCCTGCCACAGGATCCGAACTCCAGTCAGTATGCACCTTGATCTCGATGCCGGACGCCGCTCCTTCCTCAAAGGCCGGAGACAGGGCGTCGATCAACCCGGCAATGGAGATTCGCCACGCCTCGGGGAGTGTGGATGTGTATTCGGCATAACCGTGCTCCCGGGCATAGAAGAGAATGCGCTCGACAAGCCAATCTTCCTTGGCTCGGAGCAGGTCAACGGGATTATCCATGCGAGTTCCTTGCTTTGAATGCGAATCCCGTCCTTCCACGAAAAGAGGGGGGGGGCAAGCGCGCAACGCGTGTGCTTCGGGCATAAATCAAATTTCACTTGTCATCATTCACGCCCATGCCATACGTAAGTTATCGAGCGGCAAAATACTGCAAGCGCCAGGATTCTGCAAGAACGTACCAAAAATAACGACATCTCAATCCGGGAACCGGAAATTTTCCGATACGAACGCGCATGCTGGCAATTCCCTGTCGGCATGCGACCTTACCAATACGGCAACAACAGAGGTTTTGCGTGACCACAAACCAGAGGCATCGCGAACAGGCAGTCCTCTTCGTCGATGACGAACCGGCAGTATTGCTCGGACTGAACCGTTCCCTCCACAATGCCACTTTCCGACGCCATTTCGCCGGCTCCGCATTTCAGGCCCTGGAGCTTATCGACTCGGGCGACATCGACATCGTGGTTGCCGACGAACAGATGCCCGGCATGTCCGGTTCCGACTTTCTGGCCATAGTCCGCAACCGACAGCCCCGGATCATCCGCATTATCCTCACCGGCCACGCCAGTCTTGAGCGCGTCATAGCCGCCATCAACACCGGACAGATCCATCGCTTTCTGACCAAACCCATCGAGACGCAACAGCTTGTGGAAATACTTGAGGAGTACCTCACGGCCCTGCGCCTGCAAGCCACCAAAACGGCCTTGAACAGCCGGACCGACACCGTCGGGCGCTGGGAATGGGACATTCTTGAAGACACATGCAGCTGGAACGAGAGTTTCGCACGCATCATGCACACCCGGATGGACGACGGGAACGCAAGACTCCCTTCCCTTTTTTCAAGCGTCCATATCGAAGATCGCGCGGAACTCCTCTCCATCATCCACAACTGCCGCGACAGCGGACAAACCAGAGAGGCCGAACACCGCATTGTCACACCCGATGGTGAAGAACGCTGGGTCATCCAATTCATGGATGTTTTCAGGGATGGCGACAGGGTCTGGAAACTTTTCGGCATGCTTCGCGACATCACGGACCAGAAGGAAAAGGCGACCCTCCTGGCGGAACGCATGGTCATGCTGCAGGCGACACTGAGCAAAACCGTGGAAGCCCTTGGCCGCGTAACCGAGATAAGGGATCCGTACACGGCCGGCCATCAGGCCCGTGTCGCCCATTTGGCCAAGGAGATGGGCAGGCGCATGGGGCTGGATCCCCGGTGTCTGGAAGGGCTGGAAACAGCGGCCAAGCTTCACGATATCGGCAAGATCTATGTGCCTGCGGAATTTTTGACCAAGCCCGGAACGCTGCGCGAAGCGGAAATGAACCTGATGAAGTATCACCCGGAAATCGGTCACCAGATCATCCAGGACATCCCTTTCAGCATGCCCGTCGCCAACATCGTCCTGCAACATCATGAACGACTGAACGGATCCGGCTATCCGGGGGGCCTCAAGGAAGAAGAAATCCTTCCAGAGGCCAGAATCCTGGCCGTGGCCGATGTATTCGAGGCCATGTCGTCCTACCGTCCGTATCGACCTGGACTTGGGCCGGAAGCGGCCATGAGGGAATTGCGCAAGGGGAAAGGGATTACGTTCGATCCGACGGCGGTCGACACTCTGGAGGGCATCATGGAGGAACATCCGGATTTTTTGAGCAACATCCGAGCGATGGACAACAGTGGCTGACTCCTTGAAGAAACGCTGTACCGCGACTGGCATGTACGGGAGGAACGTGCGCGAAAATGAGCTTGCCGCTCCTTGAAAAAGTTCGTATAAGTCATGAATAACAGGAAGATATGACTCTTTTGCCGAAGGATTGCCAACGTTATGAAATTCCTGATCGTTGAAGACGACCCCGCAGGAGCAATACTGCTGAGGATGATCCTGACCGAATATGGAGACGTCGACGAGGTGAACGATGGACCCGGCGCCATCGAGGCCTTCGATGGAGCCTGGTCGGAGGGCAGGCCCTATGACGTGATCTTTCTGGATATCATGATGCCGGACATGAACGGACACGAGGTGCTCAAAATCATTCGGGAGAGGGAGCGGGCTCTGCGCCTGCCTCAGATCAGGGAAGTCAAGGTCATCATGACCACCGCCCTCGACAGCGCCGAAAGCGTGAGCCAAGCCTTCTACGAAGGCAGGGCTTCGGGCTATCTGGTCAAACCGATATATGGGCACAGCATCATCAATGAAATGAAGAAGCTTGGCATCATCTAAATGGCATCAATCCAGGGCCGACGCCTCGAACAAGGTTGCCCCACGCATCCGCCAAGCGCTCACCGGACATGTCCGTCCGGCAATCCTTCAACCGGCCGCCAGCCTGTCACGAGACTGCTCCGCCATGAGATCCAGAATGTCCGACGGGTCCGATGAGACCGTGATTGCTTCACGATACGGCTGCTTCATGAATCCTTCCCGTTCGGCCATGCCGAGCATCAGCTTCAGCGGCTCATAAAAACCGTTCACGTCAAGGAGTCCGCAGGGCTTGGAGTGAAATCCCAACTGCCTGAGCGTGTAAACCTCGAAAAACTCGTCATATGTCCCGATCCCGCCCGGAAGGGCGATAAACGCGTCCGCCAGTTCGATCATGAGCGTCTTGCGCTCGTGCATCGTCGGCACGACATGAAGCCGCGTCAGACCCCGGTGGAACTCCTCCTTGTCCTTCAAGGCCTGAACCGTAACGCCGACGACTTCTCCCTTGGCCTCAAGGACACTCTCGGCCAGCCGGTTCATGAGGCCCGTGCGGGAACCGCCATAGACACAGGTGATCCCGCGCCTGGCCAGTTCACGACCAAGGGCGTCGGTGGCGTGCATGTAGGCCGGATGGTTCCCGGAGCTTGAACCCAGGAACACGCAGACTGATTTCATGGCATATCTCCAATTGGCGACGCCCGGAAGCGCGCTCTTGTCCAGTCGTTAAGAGACGGTCAGCCGCAGTGCATGCCGGCTGACCGAAGCGAAGTCGCGCTCAACCGCAAAATCGTGCAGGACCCGTGTCCGGCAGGCATCAGCCCTGCCCTTCACGTCCTGCCGGGTGTCCGGAGTCCAGGGAAAACGCCAACGGCATCAGTTCCTGGATCGTGAAGGAACGCTCCGCGCCCGGGATGATGATCGCCGCATGCGGGGCAAGCTCCAGGATCCACTGCCTGCATGCTCCGCACGGCATGCGCTGTTCAAGCGGCGCGCCTTGCGGCGCATCCACGCAGGCGACGGCGATGGCCATGATGTCTCTCTCCCCGGCCGCATAGGCCGAAGCCAGGGCCACCCGCTCGGCGCAGGTGCCAAGGCCGAGGCTCGCGTTCTCAATGTTCGCGCCCCTGTATATCGTGCCCTTCCCGCCAAGCACGGCGGCGCCGACGCGGAACCCAGAGTACGGCGCGTACGCCTGCTCCGCCGCCGTTGCGGCCTCGGCAAGCAGTTTGTCCTGAAGAACGATGTCGAGACTTTTATCGGGATCGTGCAGCTTCATCCGTGACCTCCCTTATGCGCTGAAAGCATGTCCTCGTTCTGTCGATCTCCTGCCGAACGGCGGCTCTGTCATCCGTTCCTGCCCATGCCGATCCATTTTTGCAATCGCGGCACAGCCGGGACCACGAGTCTTGTTTCAAGGGGAGCTGGAAGTGGGCCTGCCACATTCGCATCAGGTCGTCAGCATCGGGTCGCCAGCTTCAGGTCGCCAGCTCCAGATCGGCAGCGTCAGGCCGTCAGCACCAGGCCAAGCTCGTCGGCCTTGCGCAACGCCAGGGAACCGACGGCGATGTCCTGCAATGCCATGCCCGAACTGTCGTAAATGGTGATTTGATCGGCGCAGGTCCTCCCCGGCGCCCCGTTCAGCACCGCTCCGATGGGCGTGATGCGGCCGGGATCCGCCAGTCCGGCCTTGTGGGCCGCCTCATATTCACCGATGGCCAGGGACTGCTGCATCACGTCGGCAAAAAGCGACGCACCGGCCACCAAGGCCGTGTCCAGCTCCTGCTTGCCCGGCTGATCCGCGCCCATGGCCGAGATGTGCGTGCCCGGCCGCACCCATGCCGCCTCGAAGAGCGGACCGCGCGAGGCGGTGACCGTGACCACGATGTCGGCGTCGGCCAGGGCCGCCTGTGCGCTCACGCACGCGGCGTCGATCCCGAGTTTTTCGCGGATGCGCCGCGCGAACGCATCCCCTGCCTGCGAGGAGCGGTTGACCACGAAAACCTTGCCAATGGATCGCACTTCGCGCACGGCCAGCAACTCGAACCAGGCCTGGTGCCCCGCTCCGAACAGGGCCAGGACGCGGCTGTCCGGACGGGACAAATGGCGCACGGCCACGGCGTCCGAGGCTGCGGTGCGCAGACAGGTCAGATGCGAGGCGGCCACGAGGGCCTCGGGGTAGCCCGTGTCCGGGTCCAGCAACAGGGTCGTTGAGGCATGGGCGGCCAGCCCGCGCGCACGATTCCCCGGCCAGTAGCTGCCGACCTTGAGGCCCACTTTCCGGCTGGCCCCGATGAGGCCGCTCTTGATGCTGAACGAGGTCCCCTCGTCGGGTCCATGCCCCTGCGCCACCGGAAAAACCGTGGCCAGACCACACCCGTATTCCTTGAACATGGCCTCCACGGCCTCTATGGCTTCGGCCATGCTCACGACCCGGGCCGCAACATCCTCACTGACGAATTTCATGCATCCCTCCAAAAATTGATCTAAAATTCACTCCATCGAGACAGGGACCTCGCTTTGTCCGCCTGTCGATGCCCGCGCCCTCTGAAACCTCAAAACAACGCGCCACCACCAAAACCCAGCAGCCTAAGCCCATCACGAAAAAGCAGCAACGCCAAGACGATGAGCACAAGACCGAGCGTGCGCATGGTCCAGACATACACCGCGCCCCTGAAGAAGGATCTCGACGAGCCTACCAGGACGGCCAGTGCAATCTTCGACCCGATGAGGCAGGCGTAGAAGCCCGCGACAAACGCCGCCGGAGCCCAAGGGCCCTCCACCAGGGCCTTCGTCATCGTCGGCGCCCCGACACTGAACCAGAAGAGATAGGGATGCGGACTCAGCATGTTGGCCAGAATGCCCTTGCGCAGCGAGCGTTTCTCCGCATTCCCGACCTGAAGATCGAAGCCCTTGGCGCGCACGCTTTCGTAACCCATGGACAGAATGAAAACGCCGCCAGCGATGGAGATGATTCCCAGTATGCCGTGGAAAGACGACAGCCTGGAAAGCACGAAAAGCGTCAGAAGGATGATCGGAAAATCGGTGACAACGGGGGCAAGGGCGACCCTGATCCCGGATCTGATGCCGTGCCGGAGCGTTTCCGAAATGACCAGCGTAAGCAGCGGCCCCGGCGCGAACCCGGCGGAAAGCCCCAGAACGGCTCCGATTGTCAGATAGTATCCCATGTCGATCCTGCGCAAAAGAAGGATGACCCGGTCAAGGCCGCACGAAGCGGACCCCGGGCCGTGAAGCCCGAGGACATAGTTCGCATCTTTGAAAGACACAAGCCGGCGCGCAATCCGACCGGCCGTTCCGGCGCAGCGTCGCCGCGCGTCTGAACGGCCGAATTTGTCGCAAGGCGTGGGAAGGCGGCCGATTTCAGTGGAAATTCACGGAAAACGTCCCGTCCGGGACATTGATTTTGCCGCATGAAAAAGTGTCTGGTTTTCAATGGCCATCCGGCAAGTCGAGCCGACAACTGCCGCCATCACGACCCGCCAGGATCGTCGCCCTCAAGCCGGGAAATGAGAATCTTGTCGAGCCGTTGCCCGTCCATGTCCACGATTTCGAATCTGAACCCGTGGTAGGTAAAAAACTGCGACTCACTGGGTATGTCGCCGAGATGATGCAGAATGAATCCGCTGATGGTGTTGATCCCCGGAAAGGACTGATCCGTCGGCACGTCGATGCCCAGCCTGTGGAAGACGTCGTAAAGCGGCGCGTGGGCGTCCACCAGCCATGAACCGTCCTCGCGCCCGGCAATGAGCGGAACTTCCAGGGAGTTCTCCCTGATTTCACCGACGAGGGATTCCAGAATGTCCGTCAGGGTGACGAGCCCCTGGATGTCGCCATACTCGTCGACGACGATGGCGATCTTGTTTCCGGTCTCCTTGAAAGCGCCCAAGAGGGACATGGCCGAAAGCGTTTCCTGGATGAATATCGGTTCCTGGAGCACGCTGCGGATGCTCTGTCCGCCGAGGCTCTTTCCGTAGAGGTCCTTCACGCTCACGAAGCCGATCAGGTTGTCCGCCGAACCTTCCACCACCGGATAATTCGAGTGGTTTGCCTGGCGCAGGACCTCGGCATTTCTCTGCTCGCCGTCGGCCACGTCGATCTGCACCACGCGCGACCGATGCGTCATGACAGCCGAAACGCGCTGATCCGCGAAGTGCATGACGCGGTTGAGCATGTCCTTTTCCTCCGGTTCGATAATGCCCCTGGCCCGGGCCTCATCAATGACCGATCTGAAGTCCTCTTCAGTCAGCCCGCTTCTGCCTTCGCCAATCCCAAGTATCCTCGCGAGGAGGTGCACATTTCGGGAGACGAGCACCACGACGGGATGGGCCACGGCCTGAACGAACGTGATGACGGGCGCAATGGCCTTGGCCCAGCGATCGGGATTGGAAAGGGCGAGCTTCTTGGGCAGAAGCTCGCCGAATATGAGCGTGAAATAGGTGATCACGGAGACCGTGATGAAGACGGCGGCGGTCTCGGACACCTCGGCGGACACATCGAACGCCTCGGCGATTCTCAAGGACAATCCTCCCGAAATCGTGGCGCCGCTGAAAACGCCGGTGAGTATGCCGATGAGGGTGATGCCTACCTGCACGGCGGACATGAATTTCTCGGGATGACCGGCCAGACCCAGGACCAGGCGCGCCCGGGCGTTTCCCCTTTTGGCCTCTCGTTTGAGCGCATGCCGCCTGGATGTCAGGACGGCGATTTCGGACATGGAGAAGACGCCGTTGACCGCTATGAGCAGGAAAATAAAGAAAATCTCAAGCGCGAGTATGGTCATGACGACTCCCGACCTGTTGCAATGTTCATGAATCACGGGTCCGCATGACATACCTAATTCGATCCACCACGAAAAGCAGGCTTCCTCTGAAGATCCCGAGAAAAGCGATTGCGAGCCGCCTGACCGCCGGCAGTTCATGTCCAAATTACGGACTCCTTCACCTCAACGTCGGAAGATGAAACACGGCGGCCAGAGCCTTCCCAAGCGGCGTGACCGAAGAGATGCCTCCATAGCCCACCGTGGTCAGGGTCACGATGGTCCAATACTCGGCTTGGGGGACCGTCGGGCTGGTGTCTTCCACCTGGCCCCAGATTGGCACAAACCCAATCATGGCCCTCATCCTTTCGTGATCGTTCAAATGCAACAAGGCGATCACGAGCGGGGTCTCGTTGGTGTTCACCCCGTTTCAATACGCCCTCATGATCCCTTTTCTGCGTCTTGGAGAAACGATCCTTGACGTCGAGCATTTCGAGACAACGGTTCCAGGCATCATAAAAATCGTGTTTACGGATCCAATCGGCTCATTCGCCATTCTCGGCATCCCCCTTCTCCATGCAATACTCGGCTGGATCAGCGCCTGGGCCCTGGTCGGCCCGGCTTTGTTTTTCCCGACGCGTTGGCTCATGCGACGGATATCGAACAGAGTTTCCTGACCAGACTTTTCAATGCCGTTTAACAGCCCCCAGCACCTAAGATGCTGAGGTTGCACCCACGATAACGCCCGGCTTCGTTGTCGATCCTCCGCAGCATGCCTGCCGTGAAAGTTTCCGCCTTTCGCCTACACAAGCGTGAACAATACGCTGCCTGAAAAGCTCGCCCGCAGGGGGCGCGGCGGAACGCCTCGAAGCGATACAGATTCCCCCCAATATCCCCGGCCTCTGAAATCTGGCACGATTCAAACTTTGAAAACCTTAACGCCAATCAAGGAGAATCAAGCATGCCATGGCATTACAATCAAAGATCAGGCAAAATCGTCGGTCCCGGAGGGGAGGAATACCAGGGATACAGCGGGCGCGGAGTCCACAAGAATGAGCCAAGATCCGAAGCGATAGTCGATTCTGGCCCGATTCCCTGCGGCACATGGCGCATCAATCTCGACCATTACGACAGCGCCACTCTGGGACCTTTCGTGCTGAAACTGAATCCTGTCGGCCACTCTGCGCACGGAAGAACCCATTTCAGAATTCACGGAGACAAAACAGGTGCCTTGGGCACCGCATCCAAAGGGTGCATAGTCTTGAGTCGCGAAGCTCGGAAAGCCATTGTCAGAAGCGGCGAAACCACTCTTGAAGTGAGGTAGGAGCGTGAAGCACTTCTCTTTGATCCTCGCATCGTTACTCATGTTCATGGCGCTTCCAGCATTTGCGGATAAACATTTTGTGGACGAGACCATTGAGGAAAAAAAATTCGAGTTCATTGTGCATCAAGCCTGCAAAGATATTTTCGTAAACACAGATATCTTAATTGCGACACGAAAAGAATCCGACGCTGCTTTCAGCCTGATCTGGCAATTCTCTGTTGCCCGCAATATTCCAATCCAGCCAGTGGCTGCAATCAGTCTTTATACGATACTTGGGAGTGATCCGACGGACGAGTGCAGTCTTCCATTCATTGAAGAAGACATCGAAACGGCCATTGTATGGAGCCGCAGATCAATCGATGCTCTTCAATCTTTCACCATGAATGGCGAAAAGGAAGAACAAATGCGTAGAGCATGTCTGAGCAATATTGAGGCTATCTACCTAAAGATGATTGAGGAGGCGGAAAAAGTAAAATAGGTCGTCATCCCCTTGAAGAAGGGGATCCATTCTTTCCTAAATATCTGAAAAGAATGGATTTCGCGCTATAGCCCGACATGGCCCGCCTACCCATGCTGGGCACACGTTCGCGGGAATGACACGCAGGTTTTTCGCGACTTTTGGCAGTGTCGTCTTTCAATGCCTTTCTGTGATTATTCGGCAAACATCAAAAAATGTCGACTTTTCAACTCCACTGTCTCAACTTGGCAGCGCAGTCATTTGTAGTTACTCTGACTGCATGGAGGAACCACTATGAACCCATCAGAAACCGTATCCACCAGTTTTCGGGCATCAAAAGACAAAATTGAGCGTATCGACGCGATCGCCACGTCTATGGGTAGAAGCCGCAACTGGCTCCTGAACAAAGCGTTGGACGACATTCTGGAGCATCAGGCCTGGTTCGTGGAGGAGGTCCAAAAAGGCATTGAGGCCGCCGATAAAGGCGAACTCGCATCCCCGGATGAAGTGACAGCGATCTTCAACAAATACGGGGCATAAGATGCCCAGATGGACAAAACTCGCCATAAGAGACCTGGACAGCGTGCTTGAGTACATCGCCGCCGATGATGCCGAGTCTGCCCAGCGAGTCGCCCAAGCGATCCGGTCAGCCAGCGAACGTCTGGACCAATTCCCCCAGATGGGCCGGAATGGAGCCGAAATGAGCACAAAGGAACTTGTAGTACCTGGACTGCCGTATATATTGATCTATCGACAGCAAGGCCCCGCAATCCAAATTTTAAGGCTTCTACATTCACGTCAAAAATGGCCACTAACATGATTTAGAAGGCACAAGAAAAGCGGCTAACATATATAATGACGACTTTTTGCAGTGCCCTCTGAGCGTGGCGTGACGCAAGTCCCTAATCACATACCCCACGACACGCTCACACCGCTGCCCCTTCGTGTCTGGACGACCTTCCGTATCGCTATCTCACGCTGCCCTGAAATGCTTGCGATTCAAAATGAAGACCAGCCAAGCGGTCACAACCTGAATCGCAACTGCCAGCACCGAAATTGTCCAGTATCCAAACGAGAACTTAACGATCAGGCCTGCGTCCACAAGCCCGCGATTGAGCCAGAAATGGATCATTACAGCCAGTGCCACGCCTGGACAGACGAGGGCATAGGAACCCACCGAAGCCTCGCGGCCGGTGACATATTTGGCGACATAGCCCAACCGGCACAGTACAAGCCCGGTCAGCAAAGCGAACAGGAGTTGGGCCGAAAGATACTGCGAGAGCATCATCAGCCGTTCGGCCCCGCCGCTGGTCAGGCCGAAATGATCGTCAAGGCCATGGTTCTGGCGCAACGACAGGATGCCGATGATGGTCAAAAACGGAATGAAGACCGAAAGTGTCGGGGCTGTCTCGATGTTGGCCCCATTCTCTGCCAGTGATCGAATCCCCAGAACCAAGGCGATGGCTGCGATCAAAGTGGCGGCTATCAGGAAAAAAGTCGAAAGGACCAGCCCCGTTCCGGCCATCAAAGGTGCCGCAGACAATCCTGCAGGCGCCGACAGACCGACGCCGATCATGGCCAGGGCGAACGCGGGCAGGGCTTGGGCGAAGGAATTGTTGCTGGAGCAACTGAATCCGCCGGACGTCATCACCCGTCCCATGAAGCTTCCAAGCATGCGGAAAGCCAGAACGCCGATGGCGAGAAAGGCAAGAATGGCCAGAGGAAAAAGGTACTCTACCACGCTCCACAGACCCGGCACGAAGACCATGCCCAGAATGAAGCAGACGTTGACCGTCATGGCCAAGGCCAGGGGCATGGCCAGCAACTGCGTCTCGGCGTTGGAGGAACACAACTGGGCATAGGCGGGTGTGCGTTTCCACTGTCGAAACCGGACCAGGTTCCAGAGCAGGTATTTGATGTTCAAGAAAGCGTAGAAAGCGATCCCCGCCACCGCCAGGGCGATCATGACGCGAACGCCTGCCCCTCCGGCGATAAACGAGGCAACAATATCCTCGAACACGGGAACCGAGCGACCAGGGTGCCTTGTCCAGTGCATGAGCCACATGAAAAAAGTCACGGTCAGTCCTCCACAACCAAGGGACGTCAAAAAATAGAGTGGCGCGTAATTGTCAGACGGCCTGCTTGATGCTTCGGTCATGTCATCCTCCTTTTCCATACTACGGGTCGGTTTCAGTTTCCACGGGTTCAGCATGCGCAATATCCGGCGCACAAATGAAAAAAACGGCGCCTGAAAACAGACGCCGCCGCTCCAGATTCAGGCGACAAACCTAGTCAAAGGCATTGTCGACGCTCCAGACCTCCCAAACCTTGCCAACCAGGCCCGGACCAGGTTTCAAGGTTTGCTTGCCCGGTCTCCAGCCCGAAGGCGTGGCCTGAGTTCCCTTGCTTTCGCGAACGAGTTGGAAAGCCTGGATTTCCCGCAGGGTCTCGGGGATGTTGCGACCCACGGGAGGAGCCAGAACCTCGAAAGCCTGGATGACCCCATCCGGGTCGATCAGGAAACGACCGCGCACATCAACGCCGCCTGCTTCGTCATATATTCCGTACATCTTGCCGACATTCCCTCCCCCGTCGGAGAGCATGGGAAAAGGCACGGTCCCCGCCGTGACCATCTTTGACAACTCGTCATCGACCCACATTTTATGAACGAATATGCTGTCCGTGCTCATGGACAGCACCTGCACGCCAAGCTTGGCGAATTCGTCATGCTTCTCGGCGACCGCCGAGATTTCGGTCGATCAGACAAAGGTGAAGTCACCGGGATAGAAACACAAAACCACCCACTTTCCCAGGTGATCCGACAACTTGACCGAGGTGAACCCTCCGTTGAAATAGGCCGGGGCGGTGAAATCGGGAGCTTTTCTTCCGATCTGAATCATGGGGCGAACTCCTTGTGAAACAACTGTGGGTTGAACGTGCTCTTCAGGTGCCTGCTGTTCGACTTCCGCCGTGGGACGGGTGCAGCTTACCGCCAACTCTTCTTCCATATAACCTCCAGGCAAAACATTAATTAGTAACGATAGCCTTAATCGATAAGTCATACCGTAACCCATAGAGAGATCTTGAGCAAGAATAGTTAACATTTTCTAAGTCCTCCCCTTTCGGTCGGATAATACAACAGCACCTCTCATCCAGCTGGGAAAACGTACGCAGAACTCATATATCAAACGCTTCAACCGGACTTACCTCGCCGATTTCTTGGCCATCCATCTCTTCAACAGCGTGTCAGAGACCGAAGAAGCCTCGAAGATTTTCCTTCCTAAATGCACCAAAGATAGGCGCCAACCAAAATTCAACTCGGAGTCTCTACTCCAGGCGGGCTCTAAAACAGGAAACTTTACAGCAGAGCACGCCTTCCATACAATGCCAACTGGTTGAAATATTGGACTTGAACCATCAACTATTTCTGCAGACAATAGCCATTAAAAGCTCCGGATCTTCGCAACGGATATATTGTCATCACGTATCAACGCCCCGGCTTGGCTGATACCGACCAAAAACCTTGCACTGACATAAGCTCAATAGTGACGAGGCAGAGAGGAGATTTACGGATGAATAAACTGTTCTGTTTGGCCGGCATGTTGATGTCGTTCTTTCTCGGTTCGCTGTTCTTGAGCGGTCCGGCGAATTCCATGAACGAGCCTTTTGCGTGGCCCTATGCGGACCTGCAGGTGTTGCGGACCCAACGAGTGACCCAGCTGGAAAGCGTCCTCGGTCGACTCGAAGAAAAAGCCCGTGCGGCGGCCTTGGACAAGGTGATCGTGTCTGTGCTTGAGCTCTCGGCGTTCCATGCCCAGGCGCTGCGCCAAGGGACAGTCGACGGCGATTTTGAAGTCAAGATTTCCGAGATGAAGGAAAGTTTTCGCCGATATTACATGGAGAATTATTACCTTTTCTACGACATTCTTTTCATCGACACGACCGGAGCCGTGGTCCACAGCCTCCGGGGAGAAAGCGACCTCCAGACAAACCTGACCGCTGGCGAGGCGGCCTCTTCGCCGCTGGGTGCCTGCATAAGCCGGCATCCAAAGAGCGAGGTGTTCATCGACTACCATGACTATACGCCTTCGTCTGAACCCGCAGCGTTCCTGGTGGAGCCAATCCTGAAACAGGATCGATTGTTGGGATGGATCGCCTTGCAGTGTTCGGTCAACAAGATCAACGCCTTGTTCGCCCCGACCGGAGAAGAGTACGAAACCATGGAAACCCTTCTCGTCAACGAAAAGGGGATCATGCTCACGGACTCCCAGTTCTTCGGCGACACCAGCGTGCTCCGGGCCCATCTGAACTTTTCCAATGTGCCCTCGAAGTTCGCCCAGGGCCAAGGACGAATGGAGGTAACAGACTACCGTGGGCAGGAATGCCTGACGACTTTTCAGGTAGTGGACTTCAAGGGAGCGCGATGGCTGGTGGTGGCCAAGGTGGACAAAGACGAGGTTGTCACCAAAGAATTCGCCCTGCATAAGCGGTACTATACCCAGCGACTGCTCCAGGCGATGGCCGGGCAAACCTGTCCGGCGATGAATCCACCGGCGCAAAGGACAAAAAAAACGTCCATACGGGTGGACATGGATGAATTCTATCGAGCCGAACGCAGCCAGGGCCTTCGTACCTTCGGCATATCGACCTGTACGGGCTTTCTTGCCGTCCCGCCCGGTGAATTCGCCTATCTGGCGCATGTAAGCAACAAAGACCAGACATACGGCGGAACGGAAACCAACCTGTTGGATCAAATCCTCGAAAACATAGAGCGTTTCGATGTTTCCCGTAGCGGGAAGCGTCAGTTGTCCTTCCTTATCGTGGCCCCGCATCTGGAAGGTCTGGAGGGCTCGCTGGATCAGATCCTGGACAGGGGCTACCTGCTTTCCCAAATCAACGTTCTCTCATGTCCGCAGGCCCGAACCGGCGAAATCCGCTACGACAGCGAAGGCACCGTGATCACCTGGACCGGCCCTGACCTCAACCCTTTGGGCGCGCACCATATCGAAGACGCAGCCAACCTTGGGAAACTCATGGAGACAATCATCGCTCAGGGCCCGCCGGAATGATTCTCATGAAATACAAGGCGAACACCCTGAAACGGCAAACAAATGACTGAAGGCCAACCGTTCGTCAGTTTTCCTGAAGACTAATACCAATGTGTCGTAATCCTTACGGGGCATTCCCGGTGAACACAGATTGTGGAAAATGACGAATAATCGTAGGAGTTGAATCAGAAGATGGCGTGATGCCAAAAAAATTATTTCAGGGAGACGACCTGCTGTGAAAATATCCCGGAACGCCCCATGCCCTTGCGGCAGCGGACAGAAATACAAGAAATGTTGCCTGCCCAAGGAAGAGAGTCAGGATTTTTCCTACCGCAGAATCAGCCAGACCTTCCAAAGCCTGACCGGCAAGCTCATGACCTTTGCGCAAAACACGCTTGAAGCCGATGGCATGGACGAGGCCATCGACACATTCCTGCTTTGGGGCGATGAACTCGATAACGAGACCACCATTGATGAACTCTCCCAGGTGATGGTGCCTTGGATTCTCTGTAGCTGGGATCTGACGCAGCCTGACATCGAAGAACTTGATTTTGAAATTGCGCTCCCCGCCGACACCACGATCGCGGAACTCTACCGGCAAAAACGATCAAGCAAGATCGACAGCCTGGAACTTCATGTCCTTGAATCCGTGGGTCGCCTGGTCTTTTCGTTCTATGAGGTCACGGCTGTCTTTCCGGGTAACGGCTTTGCCTGTCTCGACATTCTCGCCGGCAGTTCGCACAGGGTCACCGATCACAGCGCCTCGGAGTGGCTGGCTCAAGGGTCCATCTTGTTTTGTGCCATCTCCAGGGTCGACGACGTAGAATTTCTTTCCGCCGCGAGTCCCATATCCTTCCCTCTGCCATGGAAAACGCATGTCATCGACCTGCGCACTTCCCTGATTGGCAGGAAAGAAGCGCTATCGACGGAGGATCTGCCAGAATACGAATTTGAGATTCGCCAAGTTTTTCTGGAATTGTACGCGGCGGCCAACAACCCTCCATCTTTGTCGAACACGGATGGCGATCCTCTATCCCTGCAAACCCTTCACTACCGCATCTCAAGCCCCAAAGATGCCTTTGACGCACTGGTCCACCTCTGCGTGACGGAATCACCAGAACAGCTCCTTGAAAACGCCGACTATACCGATAGCGGTGAACTTGCGGGCGTGACAATCCCCTGGAGTCGGCTTGAAACAGCGAAAGCCACGCCAATGTCAAACACCATCCTCGGCTACATAGACATCGAAAGTGAATCCATGACCGTCGAAGTGAACTCGGAAAAAAGAGCGGCTGAAATCCGAGAAATCATTACAAACCTGATGGGCGACAAGGCGCATTACAAAACCACAAGCATCAAGCCCATGCGTGATCCTGGGGAGCGCGCCGAAGACGATGAAGACCCGCTTGGTTTCCACAACAAGATGATGCAAGACCCTGCGGTCAGGGAGCACATGGAAAACATGTTTCTCGACCACTGGGGTCAATGGGTCGATACCCCTCTTCCGATCCTTGACGGGCAGACACCCAGGGAAGCGGCAAAATCACCCAGTGGACGGGAAAAAGTCGATGCCCTGATCCGCAGCGCGATCAATAACTCCGAGAGAAGCCCTGATCTCGAAGTTCAGAAGAAAGGAATCGACCGTGCGCGTACGGAGCTTGGCATTTAGAAAGCTCAATAGTTGCACAAAACATGTGCGTTTTGTGCAACTTAATTATTTTTACCAACTGTATAGGCATCCGCCCCACCCATCTCGACCTTCACCCCGTATTTTCTGCCGAGCACGCAGGCCACCAATGGCAGCGAACGCACACAGCCCATGTATCGATCATGAAATCCTCCAAATACGAAAAGCCCCGGAGCTTGTGACTCCAGGGCTTTTCGTTCGTTGTTGTGTTTAACGGCTAGGCTATGCCAAGCAGATACCAATAAGGGGCGAAACTTTGCTCGACCAGTTGGGCAAGTTGCTCAGCGAATGGGGCGTAATCCGCGTCCTTCCCCGCCTTGTCCAGATTCTCGTAATAGGCGGCCCTATCCTCCACCGGGATGATCACGGTCGGAAATCCTGCCCGCATGAGTTCCAGATTCATGACGAGTCTTGAAGTCCTGCCGTTGCCGTCCCGGAAGGGATGAATGATGACCAGATCGGCATGCACCCTGGCAACCCTTTCCACCGGATGAAGGCTTTGAGCCTCGCCCCGGTACCAGTCGAAGAAGCTCTGCATGCGTTCGCCGACATGGAGATGATCAGGTGGCGTATGCCCTGCACCTGAGATGATGACGTTGCAGCCGCGATAACGCCCGGCTTCATTGTCGATACCCCGCAGGACAAGCTGGTGCAGATCCTTCAAAATGCGCTCATCAAGCGGGATGTTCTCCTGCACGAGACTTTCCAGATAGGTAATGGCATCGGCATGGTTGATGGCTTCGAGATGATGTCTCAGCGGTTTGCCACCGATGGTCAAACCTTCTTCCAATACCACTTTGGTCTCCATGAGGGTCAGCGTGTTCCCCTCGATGGCGTTGGAATGGTAGGTGTACCTCAGCACCATGTCCTTGCGCAGGTTTCGGACAAGTTCCGGCGCAAGGGGACGATGAGCGTCGAGCCTGGACTTTAGCGCGTCCAGATTGGCGAAGGCGTCATGGTGCATGGCATGTCCTTTTTGACTTTTGAATTTGGTAAACGCGTTGCCTTCCCATGTCCAGCTAACCTACCACAACTCGCGATTAGACAACACGACCTGCATGGGCATGTCCACAATACTCGCCCCTCCATCAATCGAGAGAGATAGGAAGCCTTGCGTCGCCATCTTCATTTTAAAAGATAGCCTCCATTTTCACGGCCAAGAACGAATCCGCAACCCTCGCTGGAACTCTGAAAAAGAAAAAGCCGCTGAAATTTTTACATTTCAGCGGCTTATCTTTTTAGATGGTGTCGAAGGGGGGACTCGAACCCCCACGGGATACCCCACTACCCCCTCAAGATAGCGTGTCTACCAATTCCACCACTTCGACATCTAAGCATTCAAATTTGCGAACTAATCCCGCAAACCGGAGAAGCAGTCTTTAGCGATGCTCCACTGGTTTGTCCAGTATTTTTTTACTGATTTTTTTCCTGGCCTGCAGATTCTTCGGCAGGGGCCGTGGTGACTCCGGCGGGAGCTGTGGGAGTCTGGGTCACGGGCATGTCGATCACGATGGATTCCTTGGGGGAAGTGTGCTTCTGCGTGCTGACGTACGTGAAAATGATGGAGGTCAGAAAAAACACGGTCGCCGCTCCGGCAGTCAATTTGCTGAGCAAATTGCCGGCACCGGTGGATCCGAAAACAGAGCCTCCGCCACCACCGAAGATTATCCCCATTCCCTCCTTGCCGGATTGCAGCAAGACGAGAACGACAAGGGTGACACAGGCAATGACATGTATGGTTATCATCAGGGAGTTCAAAAAAATACCTCCTAAATTATGCGAGCACGATCTGGCTGAAACTGCTCGCTTTGAGACTTGCGCCGCCTACCAGCACACCGTCCACATTGTCAAGGCGGATGATGGCGGCGGCGTTGTCCGGCTTGACGGAACCGCCGTAAAGAATGCGGATTTGAGCGCCTTCGCTCGGCAACAACGACTCAAGCTTGGAGCGCACCAGGGCATGCGCCGCCAGGATTTCATCAGGTCCGGCCACATCGCCGGTGCCGATGGCCCAGACAGGCTCATACGCAACCGCAAGGTTCTCCGCCGTGGCGGTGGACAACACTCCGGCCAACCCGCTTTCGAGTTGGCGTACCAGAACTTCCTCGATCTGGCCCAGTCTCCGCTCGACGCTGGTCTCACCGATGCAGAGGATCATCTTCAGGCCGGCTTCAAGGCCAAAGGCCACCTTCCTTCCGATCAACTCGTCCATCTCGCCAAGAACGTGTCTTCGCTCGGAGTGACCAGCCAGGGCGTATGTGCAGCCCAGGTCCAGAAGCTGCTCCGGGGCGACTTCACCTGTAAAGGCTCCCTGCGCTGCGGGATAAAAATTCTGGGCCCCGGAGTGGCAGCCCGCTTTCCCCGCGAGGATGGGACACACGGAGTGCATCATGGTGAACGGCGGGCAGACCAGCACTTCCCTGTCCTGGGGCAGTGTGCCGAGCAGCGAGACCAGTTCCCTGGCCGTGGCCACGCCCTCCTCCACCGTCTTGTACATCTTCCAGTTGGCGGCCATGAGCAGCTTTTTCATGACTTGTTCTCCAGGGCTGTGAAGGCAGGCAGCTCCTTGCCTTCCAAAAATTCCAGGAAGGAACCGCCGCCGGTCGAAATGAATGAGAACTTGTCCGCCATGCCCATCTGCTCCACGATGACGTTGGTGTCACCACCGCCGAGAATGGTCATGCCGGAAACGGCTCCTACCATCCGGCACAGATTGATGGAGCCCTGGGCAAAAGCCGGATTCTCAAAAGCGCCCATGGGCCCGTTCCAGATCACTGTGCCGGCGTTCTTGATGACCTCAGCGAAAAGCGTGTGCGAGGCGGGGCCGGTGTCCAGGATCATCTCGTCAGCAGGAATGTCCTGATAGGTCCGCACGCCAGACGCGATGCCGCCCTTGGGGTCGGTGCCCAGGATGAAATCCACGGGCAGATAGAACTTCACGCCCTTTTCCCGCGCCTCGACCATGATGGCCATGGCCTCTTCCAGCAGGTCATCCTCCACGAGCGAGGTACCGACCTCAAAGCCCTGGGCCTTGCGAAAAGTGTTGGCCATGGCGCCGCCCACGATCATGGAGTCGACCTCTTCCAAAAGCGCCTTCAGGATGCCAAGCTTCGAGGAAACCTTTGCGCCGCCGATGATGGCCACGAAGGGGCGGGCCGGATTCTCCAGGGCTTCGCCCAAGTACTGCCATTCCTTCTTGAGCAGCAGGCCGCCGCAGCAATCCTTGATGTATTCCGTAACCCCGACCACGGAGGCATGCGCACGATGGGAAGCGCCAAATGCGTCATTGACGTAGACATCTCCAAGCTTGGCCAGCTCACGGCTGAAATCGGGATCATTCTTGGTCTCGCCGGGATGAAAGCGCAGATTTTCAAGCAGCAGAACCTCGCCGGCCTTGAGCCCTTCGGCCATGGCCTGAACCTCGGGGCCGATGCAGTCCGGAGCCATGCGCACCTCGCGTCCGAGCAGCTCCGCCAGGCGCACGGCCACGGGCTTCAGGGAGAATTCCGGTGCCGGAGCGCCCTTGGGCCTGCCAAGATGGGAACAAATGACCAGGGACGCGCCACTGTCCAGTGCCAGCTTCAGGGTCGGCAGACTCTGTTTGATGCGATTGTCGTCGACAATGGTCTCGCCCTTGAGAGGCACGTTGTAGTCGACGCGCATGAGGACCCGTTTGCCGCTTACGTTCAATTCATCCAGAAATTTCATATTATCTTCCTCCCATGGGGCTTTGGCTTTGATGGACGCGGACACGTGCCCGCTCGATCTTTCGTAAGGGAATCAGCAAAAAATGACAATGGCCGGACCAAAACAGATCAGGCTTGATTGCCAATATCCGCTTGATCCCGGCTCTCAAAGTACGCACAATGAATGCTTATTTTCTACCCGCGACCTGGCAGCTCAAAGGACTCCACCATGCACCAAATTCGTATATCCCCCATGTCCATCAACGACCACGCAGCGGCGATGGCCCTGTGGCAAAACACCCCCGGCATAGGTCTGTCTGCGGCTGACGAAGCGAAAGCCATGCAGTCCTACCTGCAGCGCAATCCGGACCTGAGCCAATGCGCCTGGGCAAACGAGCTTCTTGTCGGCACGGTTCTGGCCGGTCATGACGGCCGCAGGGGCTACCTGCATCACCTGTGCGTGCGCGATGACTTCAGGCACCGTGGCGTCGGGCGCCGGATGATAACGGGCGCCCTTGAGGGGCTTGCCGCGCTCGGTCTTGAAAAGGCTCACGCCTTTCTGTTCACGGACAACGAAACCGGACGAAAATTCTGGGATCGGATCGGCTGGACATGGCGCACCGACATTGGAGTCGTGTCCGTGACCATCGAGGAGGCGCTCAAATGAGTACGAACCTGCTGGCCCTCGCCCGTGAACAACTGGACCATGTGCGTTCCATCCGCCGCGAACTGCACCGCTTCCCCGAGGTCGGGACGCAGCTCCCAAAGACGCGGGCGCTGGTGCTGCGCGAACTCGGCAAGCTGAATCTGAGCGTGCGCGAGGACGTGGGCGGCGGGATCGTCGCCGATCTTCGCGGCCCGGACGGAAACCCGCGCATCGCGCTGCGCGCGGACATGGACGCGCTGCCGATCCAGGAAGAATCCGGGCTCGAATTCGCCTCCGAGATTCCGGGCCAGGGCCATATGTGCGGTCACGACGCCCACACGGCAATGCTGCTGGGCGCGGCGCGACTGCTTGCCGGCCAAAGAGAGACCTTGCGTGCCGGAGTGCGTTTTCTCTTCCAGCCCAACGAGGAATTCCAGCCGGGCGGAGCCAGGGCCATGGTGGAGGCCGGATGCCTGGACGACGTGGACGCGGTCTACGGCCTGCACGTCTGGCCCGGCAAACCCACGGGCTGGTTCGGAACACGCAAGGGCCCCCTCATGGCCCGTCCGGATGTTTTCTCCATCACGCTCACAGGCAAGGGCGGTCACGCCTCGGCCCCGCATGACTGCGCGGACCCAATTCTGGCCGGGAGCCATCTGGTCACCGCGCTGCAAGGCATCATCTCCCGCCGGGTAGCGCCGCATGAACGGGCGGTCCTGAGCGTAACCCGCTTCGAGGCCGGAAGCAGCTACAACACCATTCCGGACAAGGCGTTCCTGCAAGGCACGGTACGCGCCTTGACGGAGAGGACCGGCAATTTCGTGCAGGCCCAGATGCAGGAGCTAGTCGGCAACTTGGCGCAAGGCATGGGCGTCAAAGCCGAGCTTGATTACGTGCGCGGTTTCCCGGTGGTGGTGAACGATGCCGCGAGCACGGCGGGGGCCGTTAAATTGCTGCGCAAACTTTCAGACAACGTGGAGGATGAGGTAGAGCCGGTCATGGCGGGAGAGGATTTTTCGTACTACCTGAACAAGGTTCCAGGATGTTTCATCTTCATGGGCTGCGGAGCCTGCGACGCACAGGGACAGGGTGGACTGCACAATTCCTGCTTCCGCCTCGACGAAGATTGCCTGCCCTGGGGCGTGGCGGCCCTGGCAGGATTGGTCCGTAGGGGCGGTCCTGCGTGACCGCCCTTCTTCGGTCCTGCGTGACCGCCCGGGCAGACACGTAGGTTGGGCAGACACGTAGGTCTGCCCCTACGGGTGTTATGGTGCCCATTGTTTGGGATTGCGGCGCGATGGGGGGCGAAAAATTTTTCGCCCCTACG